>JBOICE010000100.1:0-4993 GCA_050739815.1 Pseudomonas sp.
TCGATGCCGCTGTCGCGTTGCGCTTCGATCTGGTCGATGACTTTCTGTGTCGAGGCCTCCAATTGCTCATGGTTGATCGCCCGGGCCGGGCTCATGGCGAGGATGTCGTACCAGCTCGGCATGGCATAGCCGCCGTTGATCGTCACCGCCTGGGTCGGTGCCTGCGGCAGCACGAAGCGGGTGCTGAGCAGGCG
Source organism: Pseudomonas sp. (assembly GCA_050739815.1). Taxonomy (GTDB): domain Bacteria; phylum Pseudomonadota; class Gammaproteobacteria; order Pseudomonadales; family Pseudomonadaceae; genus Aquipseudomonas. Next base: position 195 of record JBOICE010000100.1, read on the forward strand.
TTGCTGTAATGCCTCGGCCACTGGCAGAAAGTCATAGCGGTCGGCGCCCAGGCCGTGCAACCAGATGACGCACGAATCGGCGGCATGTGTGGGCTGAAGTATCAGAGTTTCGTGCATGGGTGGCTCCAGTACGGTGCAGGTGCTCTCGGGCGGGGCGACGAGCCGCCGTGGGCCTGGCGAATCAGTGAAGAAGTTGTCGCAAGGTTACAAGTTTTGCACTTGACCCGCCTGAATAGTGCTTTGGCAGGGGCTCTGGTACGGGCTTTGCTATGGTTTGCGCTGACTGATCGCAGGGCCCAGTGGAGGTAACACTCCAGGTAGTTGGGTGCTGCAACAGACAAAATACACGATGGGGGATTCCCAACAGATTCGTCAAAGCGCCGCAAGTTGGCGCTCAAGCGAACGAGATAATCCCTCTCCAGTCCATTCGAACAATGGGCGGGGGTGAGTTTTTGGCCGATAGGACTATCGCCAACTAGACTCACTCCTTAGGTCTGCACCCCGGTCGACCCTGCTGCTCTCGAGAGGGTTGAGCGTGCCTCATAAGGGTACGGCGGTAGGGCCGAGACTCCAAACACAACAACAGCAACTGGAGGTTTTAATGAAGATGGTGAAATCCACCCTGGCTGTGCTGACCGCTGCAGCGGTGCTCGGCGTCAGCAGCTTCGCTCAGGCAGGCGCAACCCTGGACGCGGTAAAGAAAAAAGGCTTCGTGCAGTGCGGTATTAGTGATGGCTTGCCGGGCTTCTCCTACGCCGACGGCAAAGGCAACTATCTCGGGATCGACGTCGATGTTTGCCGCGCGGTAGCCGCTGCGGTATTCGGTGATGCCAAGAAGGTCAAATTCAGCCCGCTGACGGCCAAAGAACGCTTCACGGCGTTGCAGTCTGGTGAAGTCGACATTCTCTCGCGTAACAGCACCTGGACCAGTTCGCGTGATGCGGCCATGGGCCTGAGCTTTACCGGCGTGACCTACTACGACGGCCAAGGCTTCCTGGTTAACAAAAAACTGGGCGTTTCCAGTGCCAAGGAACTCGATGGCGCAACCGTCTGCATTCAGGCCGGGACCACCACCGAGCTGAACCTCTCCGACTACTTCCGCGCCAATGGCCTGAAGTACACCCCAATCACCTATGACACCTCCGACGAGAGCGCCAAGTCCGTAGAAGCCGGCCGTTGCGACGTGCTGACTTCGGACCAATCGCAACTCTACGCGCAGCGCATCAAGCTGGCGTCCCCGAACGACTACGTGGTGTTGCCGGAAGTGATCTCCAAGGAGCCGCTCGGCCCGGCAGTTCGTCAGGGTGATGATGAGTGGTTCAAGATCGTGCGTTGGACGCTGTTTGCTCAGTTGAACGCCGAAGAGTTGGGCATCACCTCGAAGAACGTCGAGGAAATGGCCAAGACGACCAAGAACCCGGACATCGCCCGCTTGCTGGGTGGCGAGGGTGAGTTTGGTAAAGATCTGAAACTGCCGAAAGATTGGGCCGTACAGATCGTCAAGCAAGTTGGTAACTACGCTGAAATCTTCGATCGCAACGTCGGTGCCGGCAGCGACCTGAAGATCGAACGTGGCCTCAATGCCCAGTGGAACAAGGGTGGTCTGCAATACGCACCGCCGGTGCGCTGACTATCTGCAGCAGCGCTCCGGTTCTGGAGCGCTGCTGTTGTTCTTGATTCCGTGAACTCTGCGCCCGCGTCTGCGGGCGTGGGGCTTCCAAGAGGGCTGCTATGCAAACTACTGCTAATGCCCCGCGCGCCCGAGGTTCGGTCTGGACCGATCCGAAAATCCGCGCGTGGCTATTCCAGATTATTGCCGTTATCGCCGTGGTGGCGTTCGGCTGGTATCTGTTCGACAACACGCAACACAACCTGGCCGCGCGCGGAATTATTTCCGGCTTCGGTTTCCTGCAGAACAGTGCCGGTTTTGGCATCGCCCAACACCTGATCGACTATACGGAAAGCGATACCTACGGCCGTGTGTTCGTCATCGGTCTGCTCAACACCTTGCTGGTGTCGGTCATCGGCATCGTCTTCGCGACCATTATTGGTTTCATCATTGGCGTCGCGCGGCTGTCGCCGAACTGGCTGATCAGTAAGCTTGCCACGGTCTATATCGAGACTTTCCGCAACATCCCACCGCTGCTGCAGATCTTCTTCTGGTATTTCGCGGTGATGCTGCCGCTGCCGGGGCCGCGGCAGAGCATAAGCCTCGGTGAGGCCTTCTTCCTCAGTAACCGCGGGCTCAATATGCCCTCGCCGGGGGCGGCCGAGGGCTTTTGGCCGTTCCTGATCGGCCTGCTGCTGACCCTGGTCGGCATAGTCGTACTGGTGCGCTGGGCCAAGGCGCGGCGCGAGGCGAGCGGGGCGATTTTCCCCACACCCTGGGTTTCTCTGGCGCTGCTGGTGGCGGTGCCGGGGCTGTGCGGGCTGCTGTTCGGCAACCCCTTCACCTGGAGTGTGCCCGAGTTGCAAGGCTTCAACTTCCGCGGCGGCTGGGTGATGATTCCCGAGTTGATGGCGCTGGTCCTGGCGCTAACGGTCTACACCGCGGCCTTTATCGCCGAGAACGTGCGTTCCGGCATCCAGGCGGTCAGCCACGGGCAAACCGAGGCCGCCCGCTCCCTCGGCCTAAGGCCGAGGATCACGCTGCGTCTGGTGATCATCCCGCAGGCCCTGCGCGTGATCATCCCACCGCTGACCAGTCAGTACCTCAACCTGGCGAAGAACTCCTCGCTGGCCGCCGGTATCGGTTATCCGGATATGGTCTCGCTGTTCGCCGGCACGGTGCTCAACCAGACCGGCCAAGCGATCGAGGCGATCGCCATTACCATGAGCGTGTATCTGGCCATCAGCCTCAGCATTTCAATGTTGATGAACTGGTACAACAAGCGCATTGCGCTGATCGAGCGGTGAGGAAAAGCGCATGACGATTCATACCTTCAAGCCGGATCTACCGCCGCCGCTCCTGAGTGTCGGCGTGCTTGGCTGGCTGCGTGCCAATCTGTTCTCCAGTTGGTTCAATACCCTGCTGACCCTGTTCGCCATCTATCTGGTCTGGCTGATCATTCCGCCGCTGCTGCAATGGGCGTTTATTCAGGCCGACTGGACTGGCACCAGCCGTGCCGATTGCACCAGCGAGGGCGCCTGCTGGGTGTTCATCAAGGAGCGTTTCAGCCAGTTTATGTATGGTTTCTACCCGTCCGAGTTGCGTTGGCGGGTGGATCTGACAGCTTGGCTGGCGGTCATCGGCGCCGCGCCGCTGTTCATTCCGGCGATGCCGCGCAAAGCTGTCTATGGGCTGGGCTTCCTGGTGGTCTATCCGCTGCTGGCCTACTGGCTGCTGCACGGTGGCTTCTTCGGTCTGAGCACTGTGTCCACCAGCCTATGGGGCGGCTTGATGCTGACTCTGGTGATCGCCGCGGTCGGTATCACCGGGGCCTTGCCGCTGGGCATCTTGCTGGCCCTGGGGCGGCGTTCGGACATGCCGGCGATCCGGGTGATCAGCGTGACCTTTATCGAGTTCTGGCGTGGTGTGCCGTTGATCACCGTGCTGTTTATGTCCTCGGTGATGCTGCCACTGTTCCTTCCGGAAGGGCTGAGCTTTGACAAGCTGATGCGCGCGCTGATCGGCGTGACCCTGTTCCAGTCGGCTTATATCGCCGAGGTAGTGCGTGGCGGCCTGCAGGCCATCCCCAAGGGCCAATACGAAGCGGCCGGCGCGCTCGGCCTCGGCTACTGGCGGATGATGGGTCTGGTGATTCTGCCGCAGGCGCTCAAGCTGGTGATCCCGGGCATCGTCAACACCTTTATCGCCCTGTTCAAGGACACCAGTCTGGTGATCATCATCGGCCTGTTCGACCTGTTGAACAGCATCAAGCAAGCCACCACCGACCCCGCCTGGCTGGGTATGGCCACCGAAGGCTACGTGTTCGCCGCCCTGGTGTTCTGGATCTTCTGTTTCGGCATGTCCCGCTACTCCATGCATTTGGAGCGCAAGTTGGACACCGGCCACAAGCGTTAGGAGTTTGTTATGAGTGAAGCGATTAAACAGTCCGCCGCCGATCAGAGCATGATCCTGATGCAGGGCGTGCATAAGTGGTATGGCCAGTTCAATGTGCTGAAGGACATCAACCTGGATGTGAAACCGGGCGAGCGCATCGTCATTTGCGGACCTTCGGGGTCGGGCAAGTCCACGGCGATCCGTTGTCTCAACCGCCTGGAGGAACACCAGCAGGGGCGCATCGTGGTGAACGGGGTGGAGCTGACCCGCGACCTCAAGCACATCGAGACGGTCCGTCGCGAGGTGGGCATGGTGTTCCAGCACTTCAACCTGTTCCCGCACCTCACCGTGCTGCAGAACTGCACCCTGGCGCCCATGTGGGTGCGCAAGATGCCCAAGCGCCAGGCGGAGGAAGCCGCCATGCACTTCCTCGAGCGCGTGCGTATCCCCGAGCAGGCCAACAAGTACCCGGGACAGCTCTCCGGCGGCCAGCAACAGCGGGTGGCCATCGCCCGCGCACTGTGCATGAAGCCGAAGATCATGCTGTTCGACGAGCCCACCTCGGCGCTCGACCCGGAAATGGTCAAGGAGGTGCTGGATACCATGGTCAGCTTGGCAGAGGACGGTATGACCATGCTCTGCGTGACCCACGAGATGGGCTTTGCCCGAACCGTGGCGAACCGGGTGATCTTCATGGACAAGGGCGAGATCATCGAAGAGGCGCCGCCGAACGAGTTCTTCAACAACCCGCAGAACGAGCGGACCAAGCTGTTTCTCAGTCAGATCCTGCACTGAG
>JBOICE010000101.1:0-6496 GCA_050739815.1 Pseudomonas sp.
CCGATCCATATCCATATCGCCGAACAGCAGAAGGAAGTCGATGACTGCCTGGCCTGGAGCGGCCGCCGGCCTCTGCAGTGGCTGTATGAACAGGCGCCGGTGGATCAACGCTGGTGCCTGGTGCATGCGACCCACGCCAACCGCGAGGAGATCGGCAGCATGGCGCAAAGCGGCGCGGTGGCCGGCCTGTGCCTGACTACCGAGGCCAATCTGGGCGACGGGATCTTCCCGGCGGTGGACTACCTTGCCCAGGGCGGACGCCTGGGTATTGGCTCGGACAGCCATGTTTCGGTCAGCGTGGCCGAAGAGTTGCGCTGGCTCGAATATGGCCAGCGCCTGCGCGATCAGAAGCGCAACCGTCTGTACCGCAGCGACCAACCGATGATCGGCCGCACCCTGTACGACGCCGCACTGGCAGGTGGCGCCCAGGCGCTTGGTCAGCCGATCGGCGCACTCGAAATCGGCAAACGCGCCGACCTGCTGGTACTGGATGGCAACGACCCGTACATCGCCACCGCCGAGACAGATGCGATCCTCAACCGCTGGCTGTTTGCCGGCAGCGACCGCCAGATCCGCGACGTCATGGTTGGCGGCCGCTGGGTCATACGCGAAGGTCGGCACGCAGCCCAGGAGCAGACCGGGCAAGCGTTTGCCCAACTGCTGCGCAAGTTGCTGGGCTGAGCGCTTATTTCCAGTGCTATTTCAACAGTAAAACGCCTAGCCCGAGCGACACCGCCATAGGCATGCGAGAGCACTGGAATCACGGCTCGAGCTTGGCGTCCGGCAAGCGCCAGATCAGCTCCTCGACCGCATAGCCGCGCTCGTGCGCAACCTTGAGCAAGGTGTCGCGGAGCTCGGGCGCAGCCTCGGGCGTGCGCGACAACAACCACAGGTGGTCGTGATCCGGTGTGCCGACCAGGGCGCTGCGGTAGTCGTCATCCAGGTAGAGCACCCAGTAGTCGCCCTTGCTCAGGCCCGGCAACACCTGCGAGAGGCCGTTATCGAAGCGCACCCAGAGCTTGTCAGTCTCGCCAGCGACCTGCGGCTCGGCACGCCCCGTGACCTGTTGCCACTCGCCGTCCTGGCTGCGGCAACGGTTGGTCACCGCGAGGCTGCCATCGCCTTGCAACTGATAGTGCGCCTCGGACTGCGCACAGTTGCGCTGGAGTAACGTCGGCAAGCGCGCCAACTCATACCAAGTGCCTTGGTAGCGCTGCAAATCGACTTCTTCTACGGTCTTCGGTGGCACCACCCCGGTGCCCGAATTCGCGCAGCCGGCCAACCACAAAGCCGCGCACAAAACGAAAAGCGCTCGCATCATCGCCCCTCACTTCAGCCCTTGGCCGGAGAACATCAGGACCTTGTCGCCGGCGTACTGAATGCTGATAAAGCGCTTCTGGTCGCCCCAGGTGCAACTGGTAAAACCCAGGGCGCCGGAACAATCGGTCGGACTGCCGAGCAGGCTTTCCACTTCGGCCTTGCTCATGCCGGCTTGGATTTTCGAATAGTTTTCCTGATTGATCTTGCTGCACGCAGCCAACAGCACGCAGAACGACAACAGGACGAAGCGACGCAGGGACATGAACCAACTCCTAGACGGGACATTGGCGGCAAGCTTGGCACAGCAAACCGCGGGTTGCCCGATTGGACGTCAGAAGCGCGAGCCCGGTTCCTGCAAGAAAGAAACTTCTTCAGCCGTGGAAACACGACCGAGAATGCTGTTGCGATGGGGGAAACGGCCAAAGCGTGCAATCACCCGCCGATGCCGCTCGGCGTAATCCAGGTAATCGGCGAACAGCTGGTCTTCCGCTGCGTGGGCATCGGCGCGCAATGCGGCAAAGCGCGCCACCGCTTCAACCTGACTGGGCAGGTCTTCGGCATGCTCGAGCACAAGATAGATAAAGACCCGTTGGATCGGCGTTAACGCGGCGGCCCGGCCTTGCGCCAAACCTTCGCGGACCAACTGCTGCGCACGGCGATCGCCGGCAAAGGCTCGTGGCGTGTCGCGGGAAATCATCCGTGGCAGCTGATCCAGTAGCAGGACCAGTGCCAGCCAGCCCTCGGGCTCTACCATCCAGTCAGCCAGATCACCGCTTAGAGCCAGCTCCACCTGCTCGGAGAAGCGCTCACGCGCCTGGTTATCCTGACTGTCCTGTTTGCCAAACCAGAGCCCCGCGCGCGCAGCTGCGACCTCGGCGGCCGTAACCGCAGAACCGAACCACCAATCCAGCAACGGCTGCCAAGGCGTGCGCATGGCTTACTCCTGGTGATAGGCGGTGACCCGCTCGACTTCCTCTTTGGAGCCGAGGAACACCGCAACCCGCTGATGCAGGGAAGTCGGCTGGATGTCGAGGATCCGCTGCACACCATTGGTCGCCGCACCGCCTGCTTGCTCGACGATGAATGACATCGGATTGGCCTCGTACATCAAGCGCAGCTTGCCCGGCATCGAAGGATCGCGGGAGTCGCGCGGGTACATGAACAGCCCGCCACGGGTCAGGATACGGTGCACGTCCGCCACCATCGCAGCGACCCAGCGCATGTTGTAGTCCTTGCCCAACGGCCCGGTTTTACCGGCCAGCAACTCGCCGACATAACGGCTCACCGGGGCTTCCCAGTGGCGCTGGTTGGACATGTTGATGGCGAATTCTTTGGTCTGCTCAGGAACACGAATGTTGTCGTGGGTCAGCACGAAGCTACCCAGCTCGCGATCCAGGGTGAAGCCTTTGACGCCGTCGCCCAGAGTCAGCATCAGCATGGTCTGCGGGCCATAGATCGCGTAACCGGCGGCGACCTGCTGGGTACCCGGCTGGAGGAACGCGTCTTCACCGAGGTCACCTTCGTTGCCATTGCGATCCGGGCAACGCAGCACCGAGAAAATGGTGCCTACCGAGACGTTCACATCGATGTTCGAGGAGCCGTCCAGCGGGTCGAACACCAGCAGGTATGCCCCTTTCGGGTACTTGCCGGGGATCTGGTAGGCGTTATCCATTTCTTCAGAAGCCATGCCGGCCAAGTGGCCGCCCCACTCGTTGGCTTCTAACAGAATTTCGTTGGAGAGGACGTCGAGCTTCTTCTGTACTTCGCCCTGTACGTTCTCGGTTTCCATGCTGCCGAGCACACCGCCCAGCGCTCCTTTGGATACCGCGTAGCTAATTTCCTTACACGCGCGCGCCACTACTTCGATCAGGAAACGCAGATCGGCCGGGGTGTTATTGCAACGGGTCTGCTCGATCAGATAGCGGCTCAGGGTAACGCGGGACATGGACAGGCTCCGGAGGGTGGAAAAACTCGCGCGCAGTTTAACCTGTAACCCGGGTCGGCGCCTCCCGACACCGACAACCGCACGCGAGTTCCTGGCCGCTACCAGTCCAAGACCAACGACAAGCTTGCGCCTTGCTGGGTGTCATCCTCGCCCTTGCGGAAGCTGTAACCGCCGCGCAAGGCCAGATCGGCGGCGAGCTGCTGATTGAAACCGATGCTGGCGCGGGTAAGGCTGTCCTCGGGGGTATGGCCCTGCAAGGTAAAGTCGATACCCGGCAGGCTGTTGAGGGCAACAGTCAGATCGCTGGCGTCGTCCTCGTACTCCTTCTCGCGGCTCACTTCGGCGAACAACTGGGTCGAGGGCGTCACCTCGATACGTCCTTGCAGACCGGCACCGAGGCGCTTGGAGGAACGCTTCTGATCGTCGAAGCGCAAGGACGTGGCGCTGTCGCCTTGCTCCCTATAGCCATCGACTTCCACCCGCGCGTAATCGGCGCTGACAAAGGGGCTCAGGTGCCAGGAGCTGCCGGGCTGCGCGATGTCATAACCAAGCCGTCCGCCCAGTGCCCACAGGTAACCGTCGGTATCGCCTTTCTCGCTGCGCTCGCTAATGCCGAGCTCGAACTTGCGCTTGAGACTGTCGTAGTCGAGGTAGCCGGCACTCAGCGCGCCATCGGCCCACCAGCGGTTTTGCTGGTATTGGACAAAGGCGCTGCCCAGGTAGCTGCGCAGGTCGTAGTCGGAGTCCGCCACCCCTGCCTCAAGATCTTGCTCGTAGAAGCCCAGGGCGACGCCGGCGCGCCAAGCCTCGTTCAGGCGATAACTGCCACCCAGATTAAGGTTGTAGCCATTGCCGTCGGCACTGGCGGAGCTGTCCTGCTCATCGAAATCCAGACGCTGGCCGCCGCCACTCACGAAGGCGCGCCACTGGCCCTGCGCCTGCCAGGACTCCCAGTCGGCCTGGAACTGGTTACGCAACTGATCCTGATGGGAGCGCAGCGTGCCATGGGCCATTTCCGGCAACAGGGTCAGTTCCCAGGGCGCGGCCAGTAAGGAGTAGGCATAGTCGGCGAGGATCTGCTGCACCGCCATAGTCGGGTGCACGCTGTCATTGAAGAACAGCTTGTTCGGATTCGGGTTGGTGCTGTTGATGCCGTTGATCGCGCTTTCATTCGCGCAACCGTCAAAGCAGGTCAGCGACAGGTTTTGATTCGGGTCCAGACCGAACTCAGCCGGGCTGGCCAACACCTCGCGCACCAGCAGGGGCACGTTCAGGGGAATGATCTCGGCGTCGATACTGCCCAACTGGCGCACCAGTTCGTTATTGAACTCGGCTGCCAGAGGCGCGATAAAGCCCGATACACCGGCGCCCAGAGCGAAGGGGGTCTGGCTGACATCACCCAGCAAGGGCACCACGATGTAGCGGGCACCGGCGGCTTGCAGCGCGCGAACACTGTCCGCCAGGCGGCCGGCCGATGCCTGGGCCGCGGGGATGTTCAAAATCAGCCCATCGAGAAAATCATTACCGCCACCGTTCACATAGAACAGGGTGTTGGGGTCGACCCGCTCGCCGCGGCTGGCCAACTCCAGCAGGTAGCCAGGGCGCGTCCGCAGGTTGGTGCCGTTGGCTAATTCGACGACCGAACCCTCGCCCGTGCCGATGATGGAGTCGGCAATCTGCGCGGTGGTATTGCCGCCTACTGCGTAGTTGGTGCCATCCGGCAACCCCAGCGCGGCGTTCACCGGCGAAGTCGAGCCCGTCAGTGCGCCCAGGCCAAGCTGCTGGCTGAGTAACTGGGTGGTATTCGCGGCAAAAACTTCACCACTGCCATCCCGGTAGGTCGGACCGACCCGATTGGTAAAGCGCAAGGTGGAGCCGGCAGGGCCGTCGGCGTCGGGAAACTGCCCGGCATCGCTCAGGCTGTCGCCGAAGACCACCAGGCCGGAATAGGGAGAGGCGGATAGGGGTGCCGCAACGGTCGCCAACAGGCAAGCCGCCGCCAGCGGGGTGAGCGCTCGCATCATCGGGTGAGTCCTTATCGTTGTTATTGGCTCAGGTACGACGCAAGGACTGTAGCGCGGTTTTAGCCTCGCTGCAGCAAGCGCTTGCTGCAAACATACGGCCTGGCGTCGCGGATCCGCGCTCAGGGCGTGGAGGCGTCCGCCAGCGTGCAGACCCGGTTACGGCCGCTGCGTTTGGCCTCGTAAAGCGCGGCATCGGCGGCTTGCATCAGTTCGTCCAACGCCTGCCCCTGGTCTGGCCAAAAGGCCAGACCAGCAGACAGGGTCACGGTCTGCTGCCCGCTGCGCGTGGGTAGTGGGCTGCCTGCCAACTGGCAGCAAATCAGCGCCAGGCGCTCCTGCGCCTCATGCGCGCTGGCACCCGGAAGGATCAGCAAGAACTCCTCACCGCCGATGCGAAACACCGCATCCGAGCTGCGCAGGCTGTCGGTCAGGTGCTGCGCCACCACCTTGAGCACGTCATCGCCGACCAAATGGCCGTGTTCGTCATTGAGCCGCTTGAAATGATCCAAATCGATCAACGCTAAGGCAATTGGCTTGTGCTCGCGTTGCGCACGGGCCTGTTCACGGTTGAAGAATTCGTCCAGATAACGGCGGTTGTAGAGCCCGGTCAATGGGTCGCACAGCGCCTGTTCCTGCAACTGTTCATGCAGGCTCGAGATCGTCCGCAGGCGCTCCTCACTGACCGCCAACGCCTCGGCGAGCTTGAGTTCGCTGAGGTGGCGCTGGGTGACATCGCGCAGATAAAGCATCTGCCCGAGCACCAAGGTGCCGGTTCGGGTAACCCTCTCGATGGCGCGCATAGTCACTTCGAAGTAGCGCACAGGGCTGGCCAGTGTCAGCAGTCGATCCTGTTCACCGCTCGTCGGCTCCTGAAGCACAGCCTGCAAATCCATGCCGAATACCGGCCACTCCGCCAAAACCCGCCCCTGCCAGGCATGGGTCGAACCCGCCAGCTTGAGCGCCGCTGGATTGGCCTCGATGACCCGTTGCTGTGGATCGATCACCAACACCGGATCGAGCAGTTCTTGCAGCAGCAGATGACGCGCCACGGGCAGCAGGTCGAATAGGCGCACCCCGACTATCAACCAGGCGAAAGCCACCAAAGTGAAGGCAAAACTGAAGGGCGTCGGGTCGAAACCAAAGAGCATGAAGTCGTACAGCACGTAGCCGAGATTGGCGACCCAGGGCACTGCGGTGACCAACACGA
>JBOICE010000102.1:0-15333 GCA_050739815.1 Pseudomonas sp.
GCTTCAAGCACACGGTGCAGCTTTGGACGGAGTGGGTGGCCCGAGGGATTTGTGCGATGAAGGACAACCAGCGGCTGTTCACGCTGATCGCCCAAAGCAAAGTCGGCCATCGGCCTGGTCGCATCGAACCGCGAATGCGAAAACGACGGCCAAAACCATACCCCTGGTTGAAGGTGCCGCGTCCCCACGCTCGCCGCCAAGTTCAAAAGTACGGCCACGCGTGGGTGCCTAAGTAAGTGCCATTCACTTTAGGACTACTCTGCGAATTTTGCCGACCCGTCCTCATACATAGTATCTAGCTCAATCAACTGCTCCAACCCCTGAGTGTCCACCACCTCGATTCGCGAGTAGGATATCTTGATCAGGTTCAGTCGTTCCAGTTTTTTCAGCTCCGCATTCAAGCTTTGGCGTGACACCGCCAGCATGTCACTGAGGCTGCTTTGTGACAGGTGGATCGAGGCGTGTCCAGTTCCGAGGGTACCGCTAGAATCGTAGATCGTCAGCAGTGACAGCAATAGGCGCGCCACCCGGCCCGTCATCGTCAGCAGCGACTGGTCCGCCAGAAAATCGTAAATTCGGCGTGAGCGCTGACAAAGTGCCGTGATCAGACCGGTGGTCAGCGCATGGCTCTGTTGCAAACCCTTTAGAAGGGCATCCCTCGGCACCAAAATAACGGCGCTGGTCTGAACAGCATCGGCGTCGTGAATGACCGATCCGCCATCCATGACCGGGATCAACCCGAATATCTGGCCCCGCTGCAGGTGGCCAATCACATGGCGTTTGCCGGAACGGCCGGTCATGCTCAGTTCAACCTCTCCATCGGACACCACCATCAGGTTGTCGAGGCTGCGCCCCCGACGCGCTAGCGATTCGCCTTCTCGCAGGCTCACTTGCCGTGATTGGCCGGCCAAGGCAGACACAAGTGCCTGATCGCACGCGCCAATCCATGGCACCAAGCGCAAGGTTTCTTCAATTGAATAAGGGGTGCCCATTATGGTTTTCCACTAACCGGAGTGTAGGAATTTCGACAGACTTGGGTGACGATAACCGAGACACTTCAGGTCACTCGGTATCCCAAGGACATCACCTGTGAGTATTGAAGCTTATTCCATTCCCGCGTCGGATTGCGTTTCTGCACTGCAGCGCAACCACGTGGACCACGTTGTTACTGTTCCCGATTGGGTTCAACTGTCGCTGCACAGCAAGCTGGAGCTGGGCATCCCCGGCATCAAGCTGGTGAACTGCTGCAACGAAAACCAGACTGTCACGGTCGCTGCCGGTCTCACGGTTGGGGGCAAAAAGCCCTTGCTGATGATGCAAAACCAGGGGCTGTACAACTGCGTCAATACGCTGCGCGCGGTGTGCCTGGATGCGCACATCCCGCTGGTGTTCATGGTCGGTCAGTTTGGCCGTGAGTTTGACAACATCGGCAAAGAGCCTACCGAGTCCCGCCGCACCATGGTGCGCATCATGGAGCCCATGCTCAAGGCGATTGATGTGCCGTTTTTCCGGCTCGATACGGCGGCGGACTTGGGTTTGATGGATCAGGCCTATGCCCTTGCGAAGGAACGACGCAACGCCGTGGTTCTGCTGGTATCTGCCCCCCTGGCCTGGAGATGATGCAATGATGAACATGGTTCAAGCGTGTGGCGTGGTCGCAAAGCAGCGCCCGCAAGATTCGATCGTGGTGTCCACGATGGGCGCAATGTTTATCTTCGACCGAATTGAGGGCGAAGACGGGCAGGCTAACATGGTGCCGATGGTAGGGGGTACAGCCGGTCTGGTGACGGGCTTGGCGGCTGCCAAGGTCGTGTCCGCCGTCAGCTGCAAGCTGCCTTCGGGCGAGCCCAAGAAGAAAGCCAGTCGCATCAGCTCCGCGCCCTTGATGGGCGGTGCAGCTGGTTTGGGCCTGGGCCTGGCGATGGCGCAACCGCAACGCAAGGTGATTGTGTTGGACGGCGATTCCAGCTTGTTGATGGAGTTGAGTGGCCTGGTCACGGTGGCTTCGCAAAAGCCGGTCAACTTGCTGCATGTTGTGATCCACAACGGCACGCAGTTCACCGGTCTGGCGAATTTAGAAACGGTCACCACCGACTTCAAATTTGCCGAAGCCGCGCGCAATGCAGGCTATGCCCATGCGGAAATGATTTCCGACGGCGAGACTTGGGCCAAGCGATTCCCAAGCCTGATGGCGATGCCAGGGCCAGTGTTTGTCGAATTGCTGGTTGACCCAGTGCCCTCACGAACCAAAGAAGGCTATGTTGCGGAACAGATGCCTGACCTTCAGTTCGAGCGCATGGGGGTCGAAGCGGCAGCCTTGCAGGCGGCGTTGGCAGAGGGGGTGTCAACATGAGTGTTGAAACCTTTGACTATGTGGTGGTTGGGGCCGGCTCATCCGGTGCCGCTGTGGCCCGTCGCCTCGCAGAAAAGTCCGGTGTGACTGTCTTGCTGCTGGAAGCCGGTGCGCCGCGCCAGAACGACTTCTGGGTGCGTACGCCGCTGGGCATCTCCAAACTCCTGCAAGACCCGAAATACGTCTGGCAGTTCATGACCGAGCCCCAGGTTCATGTCAACAACTCGCAGATTTACTGGCCGCGTGGCAAGTTGCCCGGTGGCTCCAGTTCGGTCAACGGCATGATTTACGTGCGCGGTGATCCGGCGGAATACGACCAATGGGCAGGACTGGGGTGCACCGGCTGGGGCTACGCTGATTTGCTGCCTTACTTCAAATGCATGGAATCCTTCGCAGGCGGGCAGGACAGCTACCGGGGGCGCACAGGACCCATCGGTGTGACCAACTTGGCTGACGATCCCCAGGTGCTGGGCGACGCCTTTGTTAACGGTTGCATGCAAGCTGGCATTCCTGCGACGGCGGATTACAACGGTGCCTCTTATGAAGGCGTGGGCTATTTGCAGCTCAATACCCAGGGCGGGAAGCGCTGCAGCACCGCCATCGGCTACCTGGGCGTTGACATGCCCAAAAGCTTGACCCTGCGCACCGAGGCCATCACCACGCGCCTGCTGTTCAAAGGGACCCAGGCGATCGGAGTCCGATACCTGCAAGGTGGGGTCGAGAAAGAAGCCCATGCCAAGGCCGAAGTGATCCTGAGCGCCGGGCCAATCAAGTCGCCGCAACTGCTGGAGCTTTCAGGCATTGGTCAAGCGAGTCGTTTGCAAGCGCTTGGTGTCCCCGTCCTGGCCGATGTTCCCGGTGTGGGCGAAAACCTAATAGACCATTTGCAAGCCCGCATCACCTTTGAATGCACGCAGTCGGTGACGCTCAACGAAATTGTGGGCAGGCCGATTCGCCAGGCTCTGATGGGCGCGGGCTATTTGCTCACGCGCAAGGGCATGATGGCCACGCCCTCGGCCACGGCCCATGCGCTGGCAAGATCCTCGGCTGACGATAAGCGGCCCAGCGTCAAGATCCAGATGCACCACCTGAGCGGTGCCGACCGGTACGCCAAATCGGCCAAGGCGGGGTTGGATCCGTTTCCTGGCTTTGCGATTGGTTTTTTTCAACTGCGACCGGATTCGCGCGGCAGTTTGCACGCGGCGAACACCAATTCACTGGACGACCCGAAGATGGACCCACGCTACCTGGACGTGGAATCGGACCGCCAGGTCATGCTCGATGCCCTGCGCCTGGCCCGCAAGGTGACATCCACGGACGCCTTCAAGCCGCTGGTCAAGCGCGAAACTCGGCCCGGTATCGATGTGCGCGACGATGCGGCGTTGATGAGCTACATCCGCGAATGCGGGCAAACCTCCTGGCACCCCATCGGCACCTGCAAGATGGGCGTGGACGATATGGCCGTGGTCAACCCGAACTTGCAAGTGAAGGGTGTGCAAAGGCTGCGCGTGGTGGACTCGTCCATCATGCCAACGATGCCATCTTCCAACACCAATGCGGGTTCTATCGCCATTGGCGAGAAAGCCGCTGACCTGATCTTGCAATCGAACCGATGAACCGCAACAAATGGAATTGACAGCAATGCGTGATGAATCCCTGCTCAAGAACGGCGACCCCGGCCACGGTTACCAAGGCACGATAGGCAAAACCCTAAAGGACTCCAAACCCTGGTGGCGGCCCTACACGCGAGCCCCGGCAGGTGCACCCAATGTGGTGGTAATCCTTCTGGACGATTTGGGCTTTTCCGATTTCGGTTGCTACGGCAGCGAAATCAAAACGCCCAACATCGATGCCCTGGCCGGTGGTGGCCTGAAGTTCACCGGCTACACCACGGTGCCGATGTGCACGCCCGCGCGGGCCGCGTTGATGACGGGCAAGAACCCGCATTCGGTCGGCTGCGGCTGGCTCACGCACAACAACCCAGGCTACCCCGGCTACCAGGCCGGTGAGATGAGCAAAGACGCGCCCACCCTGCCCGAGCTGTTGCGCGCACAAGGCTACTCCACCTACGCGGTCGGCAAGTGGCACAACATTGCCGACCACAACGTCACATCGGCAGGTGACCGCTCCGCCTGGCCATTGCAGCGTGGGTTTGATCGCTTCTACGGTTTCCTCGGTGCTGAGACCAATTTCTTTTCGCCCGGCCAACTGGTTGAAGGCAATGAGTTCCTCAACGCCGATGCCTATCCCGAGGGCTACTACACGTCAAACGACTGGACCGACCGCTCCATCCGCTACCTGCGCGCCCATCGGGCCGCGTCGGCCGACAAGCCGTTCTTCCTGTACCTGGCCCACAACGCGCCGCATGTCCCCTTGCATGCACTGCCCGGAGACATCGCGAAGTACGACGGCACCTATGACGATGGCTGGGACGTCGTACGCAAGGCCCGTTATGCCAGGCAAAAGCTGATGGGTTTGATTCCTGACAGCTGGCGTCTGCCCGACGCCAATCCCGGCGTGCCCCGTTGGGATGATGTGCCTGAAGCGCAACGTCCGGTGATGGTCCATTACATGCAGCTCTATGCCGCCATGGTGGACAACATTGACCAGAATGTGGGCCGTCTGGTCGCAGAGCTGAAAGCCTTGGGTGTGTTTGACAACACCTTGATCATGCTGACGTCGGATAATGGTGCCAGCTCCATTGGTGGCCCCGAAGGTGCCGCCAATATCTTTGAAAAGCGCGTCACCCAGCAGGAGAAGCCTGGCCTCCCGCAGGCGATGCTGCAGTCCGGCATTCTCGGTGGCATAGATTCCTACCCGGCGTATCCCGTGGGCTGGGGCAATTGCTCCAACACGCCATTCCGTTACTACAAGCGCACACCCATGAATGGCGGCATTCGCGTGCCGTTTATCGTCAGCTACCCGAAGGGCATTCCAGATCCTGGTGCCACGCGTCGCCAATGGATTCATGTGACCGACACCCTGCCCACCTTGTTGGACTTGCTGAAAGTAGACTACCCCGCGCAATTCAACGGTTACAAGACCCGTGAATTGAACGGCGTGAGCTACCTGGGCATGCTGCGTGATGGCAGCTTCCCGGCCCAGCGCACGCAACAGCATTACGAACTGGAAGGCAACCGTGGCTACATCAGCGGTCCCTGGAAGATCGCTTCATTGCAGCCACCGGGCTCCGCCATCGACTTGAACCGCTGGTTGCTGTTCAATCTGGAGCAAGATCCCACCGAGTGTGACAACCTCGCAGCTGTGCAACCTGAATTGCTCCAGCAGCTGATCGAAAAGTTTGAGCAGGATGCGCATGCCAACTATGTCTATCCGCTGGACAACCGCGACAACCGGCGTGTGCTGGCCTTGCCACCGTTTCTGGAGTCGGTGTACGCCAAGCCTCGCTACTTTTACCCAGACAGCGAGACCGCATCCCCGATGTCGATCTCGCCGCTGATCTCTGACCGCAACTTCGAGATTGAATGTGCATTTGAATGGCGACCGGGCTTCGAAGGCGTGCTGTTCGCTGTGGGCGATAACGTGGCGGGTCTGGCTGCCTTTGTAATGGGTAATCTGGTGACGGTTGTGCGCATTTCAGCGATCGTGGACGCCTGTTTCAGCGTGATCGTGGACGGCGTTTCAGAGCCATCGTGGACGCGCAGGGGATGCGCGCAAGCGAGGGGTTAAATGTATCTGAACCATCCAAAGCGTCTCAGGCCCGCAGTCGCGAAGCGATTGCTTGATTGGACGGTGCAGACTTATCCACGGCGGCGGACGGCGCTTGCGACGTACCGGCCGACGCGGTGGGTAAGTCGTTTTTGCGCTGGGACGGTGGCGTTCATTGGTCTTGCTTCTTATCGCGTAGCGAGCCGCCCTTGAGATCGATCTTGTGACTGCTGTGCACGATGCGGTCCAGAATCGCATCGGCCAGCGTCGGATCGTCCAGATAGGTATGCCAGGCTTTCACTGGCAGTTGGCTGGTAATCATCGTCGAGCGTGTGCCCACCCGGTCGTCAAGTACCTCCAGCAGGTCGTTTCGCTCCGGTGCGCCCATCGGTGAAATCCCAAAGTCATCAATGACCAGCAGATCGAGCTTGACCAGTTGCGTGAGTTTGCGTGCAAAGCTGCCATCGCCATGCGCCACTTGTAGCTCATCAAAGAGCCGTCCGGCGCGCACGTACAGCACCGAGAAACCTGACCTGGCGGCTTGGTGCGCCAACGCACACGCCAGCCATGTCTTGCCGCAACCTGTGGCGCCCGTGATCAGTAAGTTCTGCGCGTTGCGAATCCAGTCGCCACTGGCCAGCGCTGCCACCAAGGATCGGTCCAGCGAACGGCTGGGTCGCCAATTGATATCCTCCACGCAGGCGGTGCTGACCTTGAGCTTGGCCGCCTTGAGCAAACGCTGCAGGCGCCGGTCATCGCGCCAGGCGACCTCGCATTGCACAAGCAGGGACAGGCGTTCATCAAACCCCAGTGCGGTGGCTACAGTGCTGGTGGCTTGCTCCTCAATGGCGCGCACCATGCCGTCCAGGCGTAGCCCACGCAATTGGGTAAGGGTGTGTTCGTTCAGCATGACAGTGGTTTCTCCTTCAGGGTTGGTTGGCTCGTTTGCCGGTTGGTGACAGTTGGGTAAGGGAGGTGATCGGTGACATCAGTGGAAGTAGTCCGGACCACGAATGTTCTCGTGCACCGGCAGCGCCGCTGTCTTGGTGGTTGGCAGGCTTTGCTGGCGATCCAGTCCACTCTTGAGAATGGAGGTCACGCTGTGCAGATTGGGGGAGCGAATGGCCAATGCCCGTGTACAGGCGGCCTCCAGCCTGGCCGGTGTGTACTGGCGCGCCAGACGCTGCATTCCCAGACAAGCCCGGTAGCCCTGCTCCGGGTGCGGGCGGTGTTCAAGTTGCCAGGTCACCACGGCAGCTGTGCTGACGCCAATACGCTGACCCCAGGCGATAAGTTTCTGGGGCGTCCACTCCAGGTGGGCGCGGTGGGAGGCTGGCATGTGCTCTGGAGCCGTGGTGTGTTTGCCGCGCTGATGGCTATAGGCGTGGCAGGCCACGCGCTGGTTGGAGGAGAAACACTCCACCAGGCTGGCGGTGACACGCAACTCCACGGTGGTGCGCACCAGCGCATGGGGCACGCTGTAATAGTGGCCGTCAAATTCGACGTGATAGTCGATGTTGACCTTGGCCGACTTCCACTTAAAAAGCTCGAAACGCTTGGCCGGTAATGGCTGCAACGCCGGGGCATCAAGCTGCTCAAAAGCACTGCGCCGACAACCGGGGAGCTTCTTGAAGGCGCGCTGGTTCAAATCGACCAACAGTTCAGCAATGGCCCGGTTGAGCTCCATCAGGCTGAAGAAGCGCCGGTTGCGCAGTCTGGCCAGAATCCAGCGCTCGACGACCAATACCGCGTTCTCCACCTTAGGCTTGTCTCTGGGGTGAGCTGGACGTGCCGCCAGCAGGGCGCAGCCGTAATGGGAGGCGAATTCATCGTACAGGCGGTTGGGCCTGGGGTCGTACCAGTCCGGGTTCTTGATCAGTGCGCGGGTTTGGTCCGGAACAATCAGGCGCGGTACACCCCCGAAGAACTCCAGCGCCTGTACCTGGGCGCCAATCCAGTCGGTGGTGGTTTGACGCGCGGTGGCACAAGCGTAGGTGTAATTGGAGGCGCCAAACGTGGCCACAAAGATCTGCGCCTTGGTGATCTCACCGGTAATGGCGTCAACCAGCGGCACGGTCTGTCCGGCATAGTCGACAAACAGCTTCTCGCCGGCAATATGGGTCTGACGCATGGAGCGTTTGAGGCCCATCGCCCATTCCCGGTACTTGACGCAGAAGCTGGTGTACTTGTAGGCCTGTGCGTTGTCCTTGGCGTATTCCTCCCACAGTAACTGCAGGGTGACCCCGGCGCGTTTGAGCTCCTGGTGAACGCTGGCGAAGTCGGGGGCGAGTTGGTGGCTGCTGCGCGGCAGTGCTGGCCGGTACAGCCTGCCCTCCAGTTCTTCATCGGTGAGGGTTTGAGCGATTGCCCAGTCCACACCGGCCACGCGGGCCAATGAGCCGTACTTGGCCGCAGCGCTCTTGGATATCTTGAGGGAGCGACCGACCTCGCTGAAGCTCAGCCCCGCCTGCAGGTGCAGGCGCAATGTCTCTCGAATTTGACGCATCGTGATTCTGTTCGTTGGCATCGGCAGCACCCGTAAAAAGCGGTGAGCCTATGCCTGCCTCGAAAAATCACTTACGCGTATCCCCCCAAATCGTCCACGATTACGCTGAAACAGCGTCCACGATCAATTTGAAATGCCGTCCACGATCACACTGAAATCGCGTCCACGTTCAGCCTGAAACGCCGTCCACGATGGGCTGAAATATGCAACGGTTGCTTTCGCCAGCGGTCTGGATCACCAGCGCAGTGTGTCCTTGCCGCTGGTTGCCGGGCTACAGACGCTTAACCTCAATCACACCGCTTCTGGCAAGCGCCAGGGCCAGGGACTTGTCGCATTGAAGGGCGCACAGAATGGCGTCAACCTTGATATGTCACCGACCTTTCTGCGATTTGGTGGCGAGGGCATGGATGTGGGTATTGATCGAAAACGCAAAGTTTCGGTTGCCTATGCAGACAGAGGTGTGTTTGCTTACCCCGGTCAAATTAGCCATGTGTGCGTACGACCCGGTGCGCAGGCACCCGGCAGCATGACAAATCGGCCAGAAGCCTTGGCTCAACTGGACTGAGGCGCATCCACCCCTTGTTTGCCTTATTGGCCTCCCTGTTAACCCTGACTTTCAAAGAAAGCTTCCATGCCTCATTCAATGTCTCGCCGCCGTGTCTTGGGGGCCATGGCGGTCAGCCCCTTGTGGGTTGGCACAGCGCAAGTGCGGGCCCAGACATCCTTGAGTTGGCCCAATCGGCCGGTGAAGTTCGTTGTGCCTTACCCCGCGGGCGGCTCGCCTGATCAATTGGCGCGGCAGATTGCCGATCAGATGGCCAAACAGTTCGGCCAGGGTTTCGTGATCGAAAACAAGCCAGGGGCATCCGGTTTGCTTGGCGCAAGGGCTGTTTCGCAGGGTGCTGCAGACGGGTACAGCATTGCCTATCTCAGCTCCGCACACGTGACCTTGCAGGCGATGAATCCGAAGTTCAACCTGCTCAAGGAACTCAAGCCTGTATCGAAGTTCTCAGTCTCGCCGTTTGTGTGCGTCGTCAATGCGAATTCGCCTATCAAGACCATGCAGGACTTGATCAAAGCCGTGCAGGCCAACCCCGGGAAGTTGACCTTCGGCTCAGCGGGGCCGGGTTCTCCGGCGCACATGGCTGTCGAATATCTTGAAGAAAAAGTGGGTTCATTCAAAGCGCTGCATGTGCCGTACAAAGGTGCGGTAGAAAGCATAAATGCCTTGCTGGGCGGGCAGGTTGATTTTTCGATTCCCGTCTTGGGTACCGCGATACCGCACCTGATGGGTGGCAAGATCAGGGCGTTGGGGGTGACTTCGGAAAAACGGCTTGACGTCCTTCCCGAGGTTCCGACCATCGCCGAGACCGGTGTTGCCGGTTACCGGTACGAGGCCTGGGGTGGCATTGGCGTCGCTGCAGGCACACCCGATGACATTGTGGAAAAGCTGCGCAAAGCCCTCGTCGAGGCCATGAATTCCCCGGAGGTCAAAGCGTTCGTGGCCAAGACCGGTTCCTATGTCGAGCTCAGCCCATCCTCCAAAGCGTTTGCGGAGCAGATCGCGCGCGAAGTTGCGGCGGAGGGGCCGATTGTCAAACGACTGGGGTTGACCTGATCGTTTGATGGAATGGCAGGCAACTCAGATCGACATGTGTGCCGTGCATGGCACGAATCCCGCCGGGTGAAAGTCCGGCACCAGGTATATATAGAGCCGAAGGTTAGCCAAAGGGCAAGTGCGTCGTCGCGAGGCGGGGTGCGGAGGAAGCTCAAGGCGAAATCGCGGGGCGATGAACAAAAACCGGGTATGAGGCGTGATGCATTCGGGACGAGCGGGCACGTGACCGCGAAGTCCTCCATCTACACCGCTGGTGGCAACACCGGCATGGGTGCATTTTGTAAATCCGGCGTCTGCGCCGACCTGGAGTCCTTCTTCGACCGCGTCAACCACGACCGCCTGATGGCTCGCGTGCGCCAGCATGTGGACGCACCGTTTGAGCGACATCGTGCAAGAGTTGAAGACCGCCCTGACTGGGTGGAAAGCTTACTGCGGCATTACCGAAGTGTTGCGCCCTCTGCGCGAATTCGACAAGTGGGTGCGACGGCGATTACGATGCTACGCATGGAAACAATGGGGCAGCGCGGGCTACCGCGAACTCAGAAAACGTGGGGTCAGCGTGCGCGAGGCTTGGAACACAAGCAAGAGCGCGCATGGCCATGGCGGCCGAGCCAAACGCCAGCATTAACGCTGGCGCTGCCTTTGCGTTTCTTTCGTCAGCTGGGGCTGCCCGAACTGGCAACAGCCAGGGCAGCATGAGACAACCGTTTGTTCAAGGAACCGCCGGATACGCGACCCGTACGTCCGGTGGTGTGGGAGGGAGGGGCCGCGAGGCTTCTTCCTATCCCGATTAGCCGTCAATCTGACCCGCGCTCGATTTCCACATCGCCTACTACATCGGTCAATTGGCGGCAGCCGACCCCTCGGCCTACTTTCACATCATCTCGAAGGATGCCGGGTTCGATCCGTTGATTCAGCACCTCAAGTCCAAGAAGATCTTCGCTGGCAGGGTGAAGTCCATCGTCGACATCCCGCTAGTCAAAGCATCGAACTCCAAATCGCCAGCGGAGCGCCTGGCAATTGTCCTCTCAAAGCTGCAGCAGCTCAAGGCATCAAAGCCTCGCGCCGTCTCAACGCTCAGCAGCACCATTGCATCGCTCTTCCAGAAGCAACTGTCAGAGGAAGAGGTCGCAAGCCTTGTGTTACGTGCCACGCTGTTTCGGAGGGCTCCACTCACGCTAGTCGGACGGCGATGTCCCAGGGTTCTATAGGCTGGACGTGGACCCTGAAGTAGTCGGGACGGAGGTGGTTCGTAGTGGAGCGGCGATGCGTGGTCGGGCGCCGCGATCGAGCGCCACCATGAACAACGCCGCCAGTGGTCAAGCTGACGGCGTTGTTCGTTGAGGTTGGAGTCTGCTCAGAAGGGCGGATCGTCAAGCTCCTGATCGTGGTCGGAGTCGATGAGGTTGTCTCGCGACATGCTTTCGTAGAAGCGGCTGATCTGCGCGCCGTAGCGGGCCTCGAAGAGGTTGAGGATGTGCTCGATGAAGAGGTAGATCTCGGCGGCTGCATCGTCGCTGAGCCCGGGCAGCGGCAAGGCCTCGGGTGGCGTTGGCTTGGCGGCTTGCGTCATTGAAGTTCCCCGATGGCTTGTTGCAGGACGTCGTCTGGCAGATGGTTCAGCCCCTTGGGCACGGCCAGCCGCATGGCGGTGCACAGGATGCGCCCGGCCTGCCGGGGCAGGCCCTTGGAGGCCTGGCGCAGGATCTCCATGCCCGAGGTGGAGACGACGGTGTGTTGGCAGCCGGCGCTCGTCATGGCGTGCTCGATGAGCGCGGCGAAGCGCTCACGTTCCACCACGGGTTTGAGCTGGACCCGGGCCTGGATGCGGCTGTACAGCGCCGCATACGGCGCACGCTCGAGCATTTGCGCCAGCGCGGGATGCCCGACCAGCCAGACGGAGATGAGGTCGCGCGAGTCGAAGGCGAAGTTCAGGAAGGCGGGGAAGTCGCGGAAGAACTCGGGCGGCAGGTTCTGCGCCTCGTCGATGATCCACAGCGGCGTCACCTGCTTGGTGTCGACCAATTCGTGCACGCGCTGCTTGATGTCGCGCCAGAGCTGGGCGCGCCGGTAGCTGGGCTCCAGGCCCAAGGCGCGCGCCAGGCCGCGGTAGATGTCGACGCGCCCGAAGTCGGTCTCGGCCTGGTAGAGCACCATGTAGCGGTGCGGGTTGAGCGCGCGGGTGAGGCTGCGCAGGGCGGCGGTCTTGCCCACGCCGGGCTCACCCGTGATGAGGCCGATGCCGGGCGACTGCAGCAGCCAGTTGAAGCGCTGGGTGAGTTGTTCCAGGGCGCCGTCATCCCAGGGCTCGGCGATCTCCTTGCCCAGCGGTGGGTGGCGCAAGCCGAAGTGTTGAAGGTACATGTCAGTCCACCTTCTTGCCGTGATGCCGGGCCAGCGCGATCTCCACCAGGTTGGGGCCGCTGCGCAGCTTGCCGGTGAGCACCTCGGGATCGGGCTTGCGTCGGGCGCGGTGTTGGTTGGCGATCAGGTCGAGCTCGGTGGCGCAGCCCAGCGACTTGCCAGCCTCGTCCTCGACACCCACGACGCGTTGTGCGTGCGGATCGACCACCAGCTTGACGGGCTTGCCCGACAGCTCATAGGGCACCTCGAAGCGCCGGCCGAGATAGGACACCGTGCCGTCCTTCTTCACGACGCGCGCGACCCGGTGGTGGAACAGCGCGTCCAGATGCGCGGCCTTAGCCCCCAGGCTGCGGATCCTGGGCAGGTCGCGCTGGTAGCGTGCCAGCGGCGTCATCCCGCCGAGGCCGGCGTGCGCTGTTTGGTGGTAAATTTGCTCCAGCCAGGCCCACAGACGGGCATTGAGGTCGGCCAGGCTCGTGATGTGGCGCTCGTCGATCTCAGTAAGGAATTGATCCCGACATGTCCGATGCCAGCGTTCGAGCTTGCCCTTTCCCTCGGGCCGATATGGGCGGCAGAAGATCAGATGGATGCCCAGCCGCGCGCACAAGCCCTGCAGGGTGTGGGCGCGGTAGGCGGCTCCATTATCGACAACGATTTTGGTTGGCACGCCGCGACGCAACAGCGCTTGCTTGAGCACACCTTCGACATCGAGCGCGGTCTCGCCCAGGCAGAACGCGCTGTGGGCGACCAGTCGCGAGGCATCGTCGATTAGCGACACCAGGTAGGTCTTGCGCAGCTGCCCCTTGACGGGCACGCGCGGTCCGTGCATCACGTCGCCGTACCAGATCGAGCCGGCGAACTCGGCTGAGAAGCTGCGCTTCTCCTCGGGCAGGCTGGCCGAGCCGGCCATCTGCGACAGGCCATGTCGCTGCAGCAGACGGTGAATGGCCGAGCGCGACACGCTATCGCTCGCGACGATCCCGGCGGTCTCGAGCAAGCGCAGGATCTGACTGATCGAGCGGCGCGGGTTGTCCCGCTTGGCCGCCAGCACCGCCTCCTGGACAGCCGCGGCGATCTTGGACTGACCGCTGTCGACGCGGGTCTTGGGCTCAAGGCCGTCGATGCCCTGGCTGCGCCATCTGTAGTACCAAGCCTGGATGGTCTTCTCGCCGAGGTGGCGACGCTGTGAGTCGGGAATAGCGTACTCACGCTGCGCCAGTTCGCGGATCAACTGCTGCAACTCGCCATGTTCGAGCCTCTCCCGGCTGACCAGCGGCCCCAGGACGGACAGCCGGAACAACGCCTTCGGATCGATTTGCTTCATCTCATGCACCTTCTGGTTGTGGAGGTGCCGATCAGAGCCGCGATCACTCTTCCAGGCAAAGTGCAAACTGTGTGGGGGCCCCGCCCGGGCGGGGCCTACGCCGTCCGCCGATCGCTCAGGTTCGGCGCATCACGGGACGATCAGGTCTCGGTCGAGCCAGGCCATGGCTTGCTGCAGCGACAGGTTGCCGATGACGTTGCGCCAAAACGAAGCGTGATCAGAGATGCGTCCTAGCTCTGGGAAGCGGCTGCGCAGGAAGAAGGCAAAGCTCTCGCCGCGCTCGTGCAGCCAGTCCCTCCAGCGCCCCACGGTCCGGCGATCACAGCCGGCGCAGCCGGCGCAATGCTGCAGCGAGAAGCCCCCCAGCAAGAGCAGCAACACCACCTGCTGCACGGTCCAGGCATGCCAACGCCGAGGCGGGATGCACGCTGGCAGCCGGGAGCACGTGCGCTCGCATAGCCGACAGAGAAAGCGCAGAACCCGCACCGGGTTCAGCGACGTGAGGTTGCCCGGCCTGCGATCGGCCTCGCGTTCATAGTGACCGTGTCGCCACAGCCCGCCCGCTTGGCAGTGCGGGCACGCCAGCGGCCGGTAGGCCTCGGCGTTGTGCGCAACGGTCTCAACATGTTGTTCGAGGGTGATGACGCTCGCTAGAATCCGATGCATAGGCCGGTCTTTTTTGTTTCGTGTTTGATTGCAATCTCACGATAACAAAGGAGTACTGGCCTATCTTGTTTGCGCCTCGTCCCAGCCTAAAGAAGGCGCCGCTCCACAGACCGCTCCAAAAGAACCAGGGACGTCACGGGCCCGGTTCCCCTTGAATTGCGACCGACGGAACAGAAGGTAGCTCCGGCAGAATTTTCCCTCATCAACAAGGCACACGCTCGAAGAAACGCGACGTCTTATCAATCACCGTTCCCTCCGGTTTCGAAGGGAGAGGCAGATGCGCTGGTGGCTATTCTCGAAAAATATCTTCCCGAGGCCTATAAGCTGACGGGCGTGCCCTACCTCTGAGTGCCGCTCGCAATAGTAGCAAACTTGCCGTGAACTTGGCCATGCCGGCGCTCGTGACGACACCGGCGGTCTTCAGCTTCTCCAGGTCGGCGTCGGTCGCCGAGCTTGTCGGGCTGGCCGTGAACCCCGTGTACAAGAAGTCCATGTTGGTCAGGCTCAGCGTGGGCACCAGTGCTTTCACAGCCGGGATGAAGTCGTTCGTGATGCGGGTGTTCAGGCTGGCGGTGTTGGCCAACAGCGTGCGCGTAGCAGGCAGGGCAAACCAGGCCTCTGGGGTGGTGGCGGCCATGCCGGGCACATTGCTCAGGTACGTGCCTTTGTTGTTTTGTGATGAGGGGTCGCTTCGAAATCAGTTTCCCACCCCACAAAAATCCAGCACCCCATCCCTCTTCCATCGATGAGCCTTGGCCAGCTCTACGAACTGGCGATGTTTCACCAGAATCACCACCACGTCCGCGGTTGCAAGTGCCTCGTTCAGCGTCACT
>JBOICE010000103.1:0-4364 GCA_050739815.1 Pseudomonas sp.
GACTCCATAAAGGGCAACCGCTCAAGACTGGCCTCCAGCGGTGACAGGCGCCGCAGGTATTTCTGCCGCAACACCGTCTGCATGTTCGGCAGGTTGCTGGCCCGCTCCAGCACGTGCAGGCGGCCGCGGATACGCTTGCGCATCTTGCCCGCCTCGCCGAACACCGGCACCACCACGCCCTGGCTAAGGAGGAACACCGCGACGAACACCATGCCGAGGAAGATGAAGATGAATTCGCTGGGGATCTGGCTCATGGCTGCAGCCCTTCCATCCACTCCGGCCTGAACAGGCTGAGCGGCAGTTCGATGCCGCGCTTGGCCAACACATCGCGAAAGGCCGGGACCATGCCGCTGGGCCGGTAATCACCGAGCACCTCGCCGTGTTCGCCCATGCCATGCCGCACAAAGGCGAAGATCTCGGTCATGGTGATGATTTCGCCCTCCATGCCGTTGATCTCCTGCACGCTGACCAGGCGCCGCTTACCATCCTCCTGGCGCTCCAGCTGGATCACCACATCGATGGCCGAAGCGATCTGCTGGCGCAGGGCCTTGATCGGGAAGGTGGCGCCGGTCATCGACACCATGTTCTCGATCCGCCCCAACGCATCGCGCGAGGTATTGGCGTGGATGGTGGTCAGCGAGCCGTCATGCCCGGTGTTCATCGCCGTCAGCATGTCCAGCGCCTCGGCGCCGCGCACCTCGCCGATAACGATGCGGTCCGGGCGCATGCGCAGGCTGTTGCGCACTAACTCCCGTTGGCTCACCTCGCCACGGCCTTCGATATTCGATGGGCGGGTTTCCAGGCGTACCACATGCGGTTGCTGCAATTGCAGCTCGGCCGAGTCCTCGATAGTGACGATCCGCTCGTTATGCGGAATGAAACTGGACAGCACATTGAGCATGGTGGTCTTGCCGCTGCCGGTGCCGCCGGAGATCAGCACGTTCAAGCGCCCACGCACAATTGCCTTGAGCAGCAGGGCGATTGCCGGGGTCAAGGTGCCCACTTCAACCAGGCTCTCGGTATTGAGCAAGTCCACCGCGAAGCGGCGAATCGACATGCTCGGTCCGTCGATGGCCAGAGGCGGGATGATCGCGTTGACCCGCGAGCCGTCTTTCAGCCGGGCATCCACCAACGGCGAGGACTCATCGATACGTCGACCCAGGCTGGAAACGATGCGGTCGATGATGTTCAGCAGGTGCTGGTCGTCGCGAAAACGCACATCGGTTCGCTGCAGCTTGCCGAAGCGCTCGACATACACCGAGGCATGGCCGTTGACCAGGATGTCGGAAACACTGTGGTCAGCCAGCAGCGGCTCCAGGGGCCCGAGGCCGAGAACCTCATCGGTGATCTGCTTGATGATCAACTGGCGACTGGAGGAGCTCACCGGAGCCGAATGCTCATCCAGCAGGCGTAAACAGATATCGCGGATCTGCCGCACGGCCTCGGCCTGCTCCAATGAATCCAGCAAGGACAGGTCCATGACCTTGAGCAACTGCTGGTAAATTTTTTCCCGCCACTCGGCCTCCACCAGAGTGAGCTGGCTCTTGGTCTCGTAAAGCACGTCCGGGGCCGACCGCTCCCAGGCCATCATGTCATCTGCCGGCTCCTGCAGGCCGTCACTCTGCCCGGGCGACAGCGTGGTGGCTGGTTTGCCGGACTGTTTGCGCAAGCGGTTACGGAACTCGCTAAGCATGGCTCACCCCCCGAAAAAACGGCTGAAGGTCCGTTTGAATAATCCTTGATCGCTGACCACCGGATTACCGATCAACTCCCGAGTCAGCTCGCGGAGTGCGAGGGTGATCGGTGCCCGTGGCGCGTGTAAATCCAGCGGCACGCCAGTGTTCTGGCTCTGGCTGACCAGGTTGAAGTCGTTGGGCAACTTCAGCAGATCCACGCAGCGCAGCGCCTCGCCGATATCCTTGAGGCTGATCGGTGCCGCCTTGTCATAGCGGTTGACCACCACCTGCAGTTGATTCCCGCGCACGCCCAGATCATCGCGAAGAATTCGCGCCAGGCAGCTGGCATCCCGGAGATGGCTGAGGCTCTGCTGCACCACGATGTACACCCGATCTGCCTGCTCCAGCACCGAACCCGTGAGGTGGTCGATTTGCCGCGGCAGGTCGGCCACCACCCAGTCATAGCTGGAGCGGGCCAGGCGCAGCAGGGCATCGAGTTGCTCGGCCTGGGCATCCTGCGGCAGGCAGAGCTCGCTCGTCCGGCTACCCAGCACATGCAAGGTCGGGCTGAAGTGGCTGCAGAAACCCCGTAGCGCCACGCTGTCCAACTCGGCGACTTGCTGCAGCACCTCCAGGTGGCTGTGCGACAGCGCCACGTCGAGGTAATGCGTCACGCTGCCGAATTGCAGATCCAGATCCAACAGCAGCGTGCTACCGCCCTTGACGCTGAGCTGCTGAGCCAGGTTACAGGCCAGTAAGGTGGCACCGGAGCCACCCTTGGCATTCATCACCGCGACCAGTTTCCCGCCGGCCCCGCTGCTGGCCTGGGTCTCCATGACCATACGGCCCAAGGCGGCGACCAATTCCGTCGCGGCTATCGGCTCCGGCAGGAAGTCCCGGGCCCCGGCCTGCATCGCCAGCCGCATCCCCTCACGCTCATCCAGCGGGCCACACACCAGCAGGGGCGGCCGCTCATGGGCCGGACGCTGCAACAGCGCCGCCAGCTCCTCACGCCACAGATGGCTGACGCGCAGCAGCAACAGATCGGGCATCCGCTCCAAGCCGTAGAGCGGGTCGGTATGCCCGTTGCTCACCAGGCGAGCGCTCACCTCCAGACTGGGTATGCGCTGACTGAGGGTTTGCAGATGACGCAAAGCCGCGGCATCACGGCTGCTGATCAGCAGGCGCAACCCTGGTTTGCTGGACTCGGTAAATACAGGGGCGTCCCTGGTCTTCAACATGGCGTGACCCCTAGTGCACCTGCTAGTGCATCTGGTTTATCAAACGGTTGAGCCCCCTCGGCATGCCGCCCGAGGCTTTCGCGAGGCAAGGTCGCCCTGAAGGTCGGCAGGGTGATAGTCATGCCGAATCCAGGAATAAGCAGATCGAAGGTGAACTTTTTGATACTGGACGGGGCATCCGGGTCCGGGTCCGGGCCATTGATACTGAGCTGGACGTAACGGATTGCACTGAAATCATCAAGGGGGCCGGGGTTGGCCACTACCCCGCCGTTCTCGTCCAGGTAGGTCAGGGTCAGGTGCGCGGTTTCCAAGCTATAGATCAGACGACTTACGCCATCACCACTATTACCCGCCTCGTTGAAGATCGCCCGGCGCAGGATGTCCGTGTCTCTGATATCGCACACCGCCGCCAGGCGCGCGCCGCGGCGCACGGTTTCATTCAACGCATTGACGGTGAAATACAGGCGACCCATCTCCAGAACGCCGAACAACAGGGTGAACAGCAGCAGGCCGATGATGGCGAACTCGACCACGTAAACTCCCTGCATGCGCTTGCGATTCATCACAGCGCCCTCATCACGGTGGTGGCGACCAATGGAATGTTCAGCGCGGTGGCGCCACCGATGAAGGCCGGAATGCCGCTGCCGATCACCGGGCGGAAGGTATAGGTGATGCTCACCTGTACATGGTTAGTACCTACTACATCAGTGACCGAGACATCACCGGTGGTCAGCCCCGGCACCACCGGGGGGTAGCCATTCGGGTTGGCAGGCGCGCCGTAGAGGGCGACGTTCTTGGTCTTGGACATCAGATCGGCGCTCAGATCGACCTTACCAAGGGTAGCGTTCCAAGCCTGACCGGCGACGAAACGCCCAGCATCACGGCTGGCCTGCAGCAGGCTGTTGTACTGGTAGAGCATGCGGCCGAACTCGCCAATGGCCAGCAGCAGCAATAGCAACAGCGGCAGGGCGATGGCAAATTCCACCATCGCCACCCCCTGCTGGCGCTGCGCTAATTTGAACCTATGAAGTCCCATAACACCTCCTAGGAGTCGGTGCTTGGTGTGCCGATGCCGTTGATATAGGTCTTGTACAGCTGAATGATCTGCGGTCCGCTATCGGTCGCTGGCGTCGGGCCGGGAACATTGTCCCCTTCGCACTCCTTGACGAACTGGCCGAAGATCTGCGCCTCGCCCCCCTGCTCCGCCGGCTGCAGGACAAAGAAGCAGCCAAAACCCAGCACCGGCAACTGGGCCGTACCGCCATCGGTTCCGCTGCACTGTCCAATGACAACCTTCAGAATGCGCCGCTCGAAGGCCCCATCGGACTGACAGCCACTAGGGCAATCGCCGACGCTCCGCACCCAATCGTTGTAATCGAACAGCTGCTCACCACTCGCGGTGCTGATATTGCCGTTGGCATCGGTCGAGACGGCCTCAGTATTGCCT
>JBOICE010000104.1:0-9088 GCA_050739815.1 Pseudomonas sp.
GCGGGTGAAGCCTTAAAAGGCAGTGTGGAAAGCATCAGCCGCGGCATCACCGACCGTAATGCCACCCCGGATACGCAATTGTTGGCGAACGTCGAGCCGACGTTTAACTGGGTGCGCCTGGCGCAGCGGATTCCGGTACGGATCAAGCTCGATCAACTGCCCGCGGGGGTGCAGTTGAGTGCCGGGATGACGGCGAGCGTGCAGGTCAGCGAAGACGGGCAGGGTGGGGCAGAAGCGGAGGGGGAGTAAACGCCTGCTAACGCCTGGCGGTGCTGCCCCCGCAAGAACGGGGGCGGTCACACTTAAACGTGTAGCTGTCACCCATCAGCCGATGGTGATGGGCGGCAGCTCCGGCAGTTCAACCGTCTGTTGGGTGCGCGGGGCCAGGACCTCAGCTTCGCCGTCGACCACTTGTTCGGCGTTCTGATTGAACACCCGGGTGGCTAGTTTGACACGATTCTTCGGCAGCTTTTCCAGCACTTCCAGCTCGACCCGCAGGGTGTCGCCGAGCTTTACCGGGCGGGTGAAGCGCAAGTTCTGGCCGAGGTAGATGGTGCCTGGACCGGGCAGTTCGCAGGCGATGGCGGCGCTGATCAGGGCGCCACTGAACATGCCGTGGGCGATGCGTTCTTTGAACATAGTGCCGGCGGCGAACTCGGCATCCAGGTGTACCGGATTGTGGTCACCCGATACAGCGGCGAACAGTTGGATATCGCGCTCCTCGACAGTCTTGCTGAAGCTGGCTTGCTGGCCTACTTCGAGGGCGTCATAGGGGAAGTTCGTGACCTGGGTCATGCGGTCTCCTTGGTTTGTGGTTGGCTGCGCCGGCTATGGCTCAGGGCCTCGTTTAGCCAGTCGATCAGGTAGGCGGTTACCTCGTCGCGGTTGCTTTCGTTGAGCAATTCGTGGCGGGCGTCCGGATAAATTTTCAGTTGCACGTTCTGATGGCCCGCCTGGCGTAGAGCTGCGGCCAAGTCTTCCAGGCGTTTGCCTGCGCTGACCGGGTCACGCGCGCCGCCGATCACCAGCAGCGGCAGACCGGCATCGATCTGCGCCAGGCGCTTCACCGGGGTGATTTGTTGCAGGCCGCCAAGCAGGTCGAGCCACAACTGATTGGTACAGCGGAAGCCGCACAGTGGGTCTTTGACGTACTTGTCTACTTCGGCTGGGTCGCGGCTCAGCCAGTCGAAGGTGGTGCGGTTGGGTTTGAAGGCCTTGTTGAAGGAACCGAAAGAGAGCAACTCCAGCAGTGCGCTCCGTCCCGTCGGGCCTTGGCGCCAGCGCTCGAAACGGGCAATGGTGGCGGCCGTGCGGTACAGCCCGACCGGTCGATAGTTCGAGCCGGACAGGATCGCCCCCTGCAGGCTGCAACTGTGTTGCATCAAATAAGCCTGGCCGATGTAGCTGCCCATGCTGTGGCCGAGTAAAAAGATCGGCGCGTGCGGGTGTTGCTGGCGGATATGGTGGTTGAGGCTGGCGAGGTCATTGACCACCCGTTGCCAACCCTCCTGCTCGGCATACATCCCCAGCACGCCACGTTGGGCTGTTTTGCCGTGGCCGCGTTGATCGTGTGCGTACAGTTCATAGCCGGCCTGCACCAAGGCTTCGCCCAGGCGCGCATAACGACCGCTGTGCTCGGCCATGCCGTGGGAGACCATCACCACCGCCTTTGGCGGTTGCTCTGCGAACCAGCGATTGACGTACAGCGGAGCGGCATCGCTGGCGGTAAGCCAAAAATCATCGTGAAGCATGGCGAATCCTTATGCCCGGAGGGTTCGGCATTGTAGAGCCAGCACCCGATGTTGTCCCAGCCTGTCCTGCGTTAGAACCGGTTCCTGATCGGCCGTGCGTCGGTCATGCACAGCCGGCGTCGGGCTAAAAATGCTCATGTACACCTTGTAAGCCGCGCGCTTGGCTCATTGCGCTCACCCGACTGGGCAGCCATTGGCTGTTACTTCGCTACGCCTGCTGCGCCCGGCTTCACCTGGCCTGACCTGAGCTCGCGTGATCATCAACAGGCTCTTAGCCTAGCTATGCCGCTTGAACCAAGATTCACGCGGTTAATGACGCTCCCTTAAGTATTTGCGCTAACGCCCAGAGCTGCTAAGTTCCCGTCAGCCCCGTACGCGCGGGCCAGACATTTTCAGGTAATGGGGATAAGAACAATGCAACCTGATTTCTGGAGCGACAAACGCCCGGCCGGCGTACCCAATGATATCGACTTGGGCGCCTATAAGTCGGTGATCGAGGTGTTCGAGCGCTCGTGCAAGAAATTCGCCGACCGCCCAGCGTTCAGCAATATGGGGGTAACGCTGACCTACGCCGAGTTGGATCGTCTGTCCGGCGCTTTCGCCGGTTATCTGCAAAAACAGACGGATCTCAAGCCCGGCGACCGCATTGCCGTGCAAATGCCCAATGTCCTGCAATACCCGATTGCCGTGTTTGGCGCCATGCGCGCCGGGCTGATCGTGGTCAACACCAACCCGCTGTACACCGCCCGTGAAATGCGCCATCAGTTCAAGGATGCCGGGGTGCGTGCGTTGGTGTACCTGAACATGTTCGGCAAGCTGGTCCAAGAGGTATTGGCGGACACCGAAATCGAATTCTTGATCGAAGCCAAGATGGGCGACCTGCAGCCGACACTCAAAGGTTGGCTGGTCAACACCCTGGTGAACAAGGTCAAGAATCTGGTGCCGGAGTACCAGCTACCGCAGGCGGTGGCGTTCAAAGACGCATTGAAGCAGGGCCAGGGCCAACCGCTGAAGCCGGTCAAAGTAACCTTGGACGACATCGCCGTGCTGCAATACACCGGCGGCACTACCGGCGTGGCCAAAGGCGCGATGCTGACCCACGGCAATCTGGTCGCCAATATGCAGCAGGTCGATGCTTGCCTGTCGCAACATGGCGCGGACGGGCTGCCGCTGATGAAAGAAGGGCAGGAGGTGATGATTGCGCCGCTGCCGCTGTATCACATCTATGCCTTCACCGCGAACTGCATGTGCATGATGGTCAACGGCAATCACAACGTGCTGATCAGCAACCCGCGGGACATCGCCGGCTTTATTAAAGAGCTACAGAAGTGGCGCTTCTCCGCACTGCTTGGCCTCAATACGCTGTTCGTCGCGTTGATGGAGCATCCGGAGTTCAAGAACCTGGATTTCTCCAACCTCAAGGTCACCAACTCCGGCGGTACGGCGTTGGTCAAGGCCACCGCCGAGCGCTGGCAGTCCATCACCGGTTGCGCTGTGGTTGAAGGTTACGGCTTGACCGAGACCTCGCCGGTAGCCAGTAGCAACCCCTATGGCGATAAGGCTCGCCTGGGCACGGTCGGCATTCCGGTGCCGGGCACCGCGTTCAAGGTGATCAACGATGTCGGCCAGGAACAGGGCCTCGGGGAGCGCGGCGAGTTGTGCGTAAAGGGCCCGCAGGTGATGAAAGGCTACTGGCGGCGTGAAGAAGCCACTGCCGAAGTGCTGGATGCCGAAGGCTGGTTGAAGACCGGCGACATCGCGGTGATCGATCCCGACGGTTTCGTGCGGATCGTCGACCGCAAGAAGGACCTGATCATCGTCTCCGGTTTCAACGTTTATCCAAACGAGATCGAAGATGTGGTCATGGGCCATCCGAAGGTGGCGAGTTGCGCAGTGATCGGCGTGCCGGACGAGAAGTCCGGTGAGGCGGTCAAGTTGTTCGTGGTGGCGCGGGAGACCGGGTTGACCGTGGAAGAGCTGAAGGCCTACTGCAAGGAAAACTTCACCGGCTACAAAGTGCCCAAACACATCGTCTTCAAGGACGCTCTGCCGATGACGCCAGTCGGCAAGATCCTCCGTCGCGAGCTGCGCGATATCGCCTAAAGCTGATGACGCAAGCCCGTTCATCGGCTTGCAAGAGGCTTTGTTTAAGAAATGACCGAAAGCCTGGCTTTCGGTCATTTTTTTGACTGGTAAGGCCATGTTTGGTGCTAGGCGCTCTCTGGCAAAGCTGCTACTCTCGGCCCGCTTTTTGGCCAGCCAGCCGACAAAAAAGCGCATAAAACACAATAAACAACCGCCATTGCGCGGTGAAGATTAGCTGTTGCTTAGGAGTGGGCTTCCATGACCGAAAACTTCTGGAAGGATAAGTACCCTGTTGGGGTTGCTGCCGAAATCAACCCCGATCAGTACCCGAATATTCAGGCGGTACTGAAACAGTCTTGCGAACGCTTCGCCAACAAGCTGGCCTTCAGCAACATGGGCAAGTCGCTCACCTATGGTGAGTTGTATGAGCTGTCCGGAGCCTTTGCGGCTTACCTGCAGCAACATACCGACCTGCAACCGGGCGATCGCATCGCCGTGCAGTTGCCGAACCTGTTGCAATACCCGATTGCCGTCTTTGGCGCCATGCGCGCCGGGCTGATCGTGGTCAACACCAACCCGCTCTACACCGCGCGGGAGATGGAACACCAATTCAATGACTCCGGTGCCAAGGCGCTGGTGTGTCTGGCCAATATGGCCCACCTGGCCGAAGCCGTGCTGCCGAAGACCGGCATCAAGCACGTGGTGGTCACCGAGGTCGGCGACCTGCTGCCGCCGCTCAAGCGCCTGCTGGTCAACAGTGTGGTCAAGTACGTGAAGAAGATGGTGCCGGCCTATCACCTGCCGCGCGCCGTCAAACTCAACGAGGCCCTGGCCAAGGGCCGCGGCCAGCCGGTCAAAGACGCCAGCCCGGCCAGTGGCGAAGTCGCCGTGTTGCAATACACCGGCGGCACCACCGGGGTGGCCAAGGGCGCCATGCTGACCCACCGCAACATCATCGCCAACATGTTGCAGGCCAAGGGGCTGATGGGCGCCAACCTCGATGAGGGTTGCGAAATCCTCATCACGCCGCTGCCGCTCTATCACATCTATGCCTTCACCTTTCATTGCATGGCGATGATGCTGATCGGCAACCACAACATCCTGATCACCAACCCGCGCGACCTGCCGGCGATGGTGAAAGAGCTGTCGCAGTGGAAGTTCACCGGCTTCGTCGGCCTCAATACCCTGTTCGTGGCCCTGTGCAACAACGAAGAGTTCCGCCGGCTGGACTTCTCCGCGCTGAAACTCACCCTGTCCGGCGGCATGGCGCTGCAACTGGCGGCGGCCGAACGCTGGAAGGAAGTGACCGGTTGCCCGATCTGCGAAGGCTACGGCATGACCGAAACCAGTCCGGTGGTGTCGGTCAACCCGCTGAACGGCATCCAGATCGGCACCATCGGCATTCCGCTGCCGTCGACCCTGTGCAAGGTGATCGACGACGAGGGCCGGGACCTGCCCATCGGCGCCGTCGGCGAACTGTGTGTCAAAGGCCCGCAGGTGATGAAAGGCTACTGGCAGCGCCAGGACGCCACCGACGAGATGATCGACGCCAATGGCTGGCTGAAGACCGGTGACATCGCCGTGATTCAGGACGACGGCTATATGCGCATCGTCGACCGCAAGAAAGACATGATTCTGGTGTCCGGCTTCAACGTCTATCCGAACGAGTTGGAAGACGTGCTGGCGACTCTGCCAGGCGTGCTGCAGTGCGCGGCCATCGGGGTTCCAGACGAGAAATCCGGCGAAGCGATCAAGTTCTTCGTGGTCGCCAAGCCAGGCGCCACGGTGACCAAAGAGCAGGTGATGGAGCACATGCGCGCCAACGTCACCGGCTACAAGGTGCCGAAGTCGGTGGAGTTTCGCGATGTCCTACCGACCACCAACGTCGGCAAGATCCTACGTCGCGAGTTGCGTGACGAAGAGCTGAAGAAACTCGGCAAGAAATAAGCTCAACCCCGGCTCCGCGCTGACGGCAAAAACGCCACCCTCGGGTGGCGTTTTTCATGCGTCGATTTTTTCCTCCAGTCCGGCCAGCAGCCAGGCGCAGAAGCTGCGGGGCAGCGGGTTGTTTTCACTGTCCCTATGAATCAGCCAGGCCCAGTTGGGACCACGGATGGTTTGCTCGAGCAGCGGCTGCAACAGCCCGTTGGCCAGTGCCTGCTGGCTCAGCAATTGGCTGACCAGGGCAATGCCGAGGCCGCCGCAGGCGGCATCCAGCAACAGGCCGGGGTCGGAGAAGTTCAGACCGTAGCTGTGCTGGCCGACATCGATGCCGGCTTGCACTGCCCAGTGACTCCAGTCCATTTCCCGCTCGCCATGCAGGGTGGTGCGCTGTTCGCGCGGTAATGCCAGCAGGTCGGGATGACAGGCCGGGTAGAGGCGGTCGCTGTGCAGCACCTTGAAACTGCATTCGGCTTGTGCACTGAGGTCGTCGCGGATGGCCAGGTCGATGGTCTGGGTCGCCATGTCCGGGGTTTCATCGGTGGTCAGCAGCCACAGGTCGACCTCCGGATGTTGGCGATGGAAGTCGCCCAGGCGCGGCACCAGCCAGTGGCGGGCGAAGGCCGGGGTGGTATTGACCACCAGCTGATTGGGCTTGCGATACTGCTCCAGCCGGCGAATGCCCACGGCCAGTTGCTGCAGTAGCGCCTGGGTAGTGCTGAGCAGGTCATGGCCGGCATCGGTCAGGCTGACGCTGCGGCCACTGCGAAAAAACAGCGGTTGTTCGAGGAAGGCTTCCAGGCTGCGGATCTGCTGACTGATGGCCGACTGGGTGAGGTGCAACTCCTCGGCGGCCTTGTGGAAACTGCCCAGGCGGGCGGCGGCTTCGAAGCCGCGCAGAGCGTTCAGCTGTGGCCAGTGTTTGAGCATGATCAATAAGTTCCTCTAATCATTTGCCTGCAAAATCTATCGTTTGTTGCCGCATTTTTACAGGCTTAGCATGCATGCCATGACCGCATAGGCGGTTTTCAGTGAACACAATGACTTAACTGAAAGGCACATGTTATGCAGCAGAATGAAGCACAGCAAGGCGGCTGGTTCATGCCAGCAGAGTGGTCCCGGCACGCCGCGACCTGGATGGTCTGGCCGCACAACCAGCCGCTCTGGGAGTCGGGTTGGGGTGTCACGCTGGCCGATGTGCAAGTGGACTTCGCTCGTGTGGCCAACGCCATCGCCCGCTTCGAGCCGGTAAAGATGGTGGTCGATCCCTCCGCTGTGGTGCGCGCCAAAGAGCTGTGTGGGGCGAATATCGAGCTGATCGAACTGGCGGTCAATGACAGCTGGTGCCGCGACTCCGGCCCGAGCTTCGTCTGCCATCCGCAGTTGGGGCTGGCCGGGGTGAGCTGGCGCTTCAATGCTTGGGGCGGCAAGTCGGCCCATGATCTGGACGAGGGCTTGGCGCGCCGCGTGCTCAATGGCTTGGGCGTGGAGTGCTTCGGCACGCCGCTGAGCAACGAAGGCGGTGCGATTCACGTCGATGGCGAAGGCACCCTGATCACCACCGAGTCGGTACTGCTCAACCCCAACCGCAACCCGGGTATGAGCAAGGCCGAGATGGAGGGAATCTTCACCCGTCTGCTGGGCGTGAAGAAGACCATCTGGCTGCCGGGCGACCCGGACTATGTCACCGGCGACATGACCGATGGCCATGTCGATGGCGTCTGTGCCTTCGCCCGTCCTGGCGCGCTGCTGGTGGATGCCACCCATGACCAGGCCTCGGTATATGCCGAAGTGGTGCGGGAGAACCGCCGCGCCCTGGAGTTGGCCACCGATGCCCGTGGCCGCAAGTTCGAGCTGCTGGAACTGTACGAAGCCAGCGCTGCGGTGGACACCGAGGCCGAGGTGTTCTGCGCCTCCTACACCAATTTCTACATCGCCAACGGCGCGATCATCATGCCGGCCTATGGCATCTCCGCCGATCAGGTGGCCGCCGACGTGTTGCGCATGGCCTTCCCGGGCCGCGAGATCGTGCCGGTGCAGATCAATCAGCTGGCCCATGGTGGCGGTGGCGTGCACTGCATCACCCAGCAACAGCCGGCCTGGCCGCTCAAGGGTTGATGCCATGACTATCTTGACCGTAGCTGCCACCCAGATGCCTTGCAGCTGGGATCTAAACAAGAACTTGGATCAGGCCGAACAGCTGGTGCGCGAGGCGGCAGCCAAGGGTGCCGAGGTGATCCTGCTGCAGGAGCTGTTCGCCACCCCGTACTTCTGCATCGAGCAGAACCACAAGCACCTGGCGCTCGCCGAGGAGTTTGGCCAAAGCCGCGTGCTCAAGCGCTTCGCCGCGCTGGCCGCAGAGTTGGCCGTGGTGTTGCCGTTGAGCTGGTTCGAGAAGGCCGGCAACGCCTACTTCAACTCGCTAAGCGTGGCCGATGCCGACGGGCGCCTGCTGGGGGTGTATCGCAAGACCCACATCCCCAATGCCATCGGCTATCAGGAGAAGGAATACTTCAGCCCGGGCGATACCGGCTTCCGGGTCTGGGACACCGCCTATGGCCGTCTCGGGGTGGGTATCTGTTGGGACCAGTGGTTCCCGGAGACCGCACGCTGCCTGGCTTTGATGGGCGCCGAAGTGCTGCTGTTCCCCACCGCCATCGGCTCGGAGCCGGGCGCGGCAGCGCTGGATTCGCGCGACCACTGGCAGATGACCATGCGTGGCCATGCCGCCGCCAACATCCTGCCGGTGGTCGCGGCCAATCGGGTCGGTCACGAGGTGGCGAGCACCGATCCGGCCCTGCAGATGCGCTTCTACGGCTCGTCCTTTATCTGCAATCACAAAGGCAAGCTGCTGGCCGAGGTCGATCGCGACAGCACGGGTGTGCTGGTGCAGAGCCTGGATCTTGCCGCCATGCGTGAAGAGCGCCTGAGCTGGGGCATCTACCGCGACCGTCGTCCGGAAATGTACGGCCCGCTGCTGGGGCTGGATGGCCGCACCCTGAACACTCGCTGGAACACCCAAGGAGCCTGATCATGAACACTGGCAAAATGCTGTTGCTCTGCTCGCTGGGCCTCGCGCTCAGCTCTGCTCTGGCGTCCGCGCAGGCGGCAGAAGACAAGACCCTGAGGCTATACAACTGGGCCGATTACTTCGCCGAGGACACCCTTAGCAAGTTCACCGCCGAAACCGGGATCAAGGTGATCTACGACGTCATGGACGGCAGCGAGACGCTGGAAGCCAAGATGATGGCCGGCAATAGCGGCTACGACCTGATCTTCCCGGGCGACACCGTCGCCGAGCGCCTGATGCG
>JBOICE010000105.1:0-18326 GCA_050739815.1 Pseudomonas sp.
GCATTCCATCAAGCGCTGTTCGGTGACGCTCGTAGCCGGCGGGCCGTTCTCAATATCGGCGGCTTCAGTAATCTCAGCCTGCTTGAACCTGACCAACCAGTGCGCGGCTTCGACTGCGGGCCAGGCAATGTGCTGCTGGATGCCTGGATTCAGCGCCAGCAAGGCCTGAGCTTTGACCGCGACGGGGCTTGGGCAGCCAGTGGCCAGGTAGTGCCATTACTACTGCAGACGTTGCTCAGCGACCCATTCTTCCAAGCCCAAGGCCCCAAAAGTACCGGCCGCGAGCTGTTCAACCTAGCCTGGTTGGATCTGCACCTGACGAACCTGCCGCCCTTTGCGCTTGAGGATGTACAGGCGACTTTGCTGGAGATGACGGCACATAGCATCATCGACGCGCTGAAAGCCGCACAGAAAGACACCGAACAGCTGCTGGTGTGCGGCGGCGGGGCGCACAACGGCGCGCTGATGTCGCGCCTGGCCCATCTACTACCCGCCTGCAAGGTCAGCAGTACCGCCGACTACGGCGTACCGCCCGACTGGGTGGAGGCCATGGCCTTCGCCTGGCTTGCGCATTGCTGCCTGGAAGGCATTCCGGCCAACCGCCCAAGCGTCACTGGCGCGAGCGGGCTGCGAGTGCTCGGCGCAATTTACCCCGCCTGATTGGTCCGTCTGTTTTCCGACATGCGGAAACGACAACGCCGCGCAAAAGGCGCGGCGTTGTCCTCAGTACAGCCAATCGCTTAAATCGAGAAAGATGACCCACAACCGCAGGTAGTGGTCGCATTCGGATTCTTGATCACGAAACGCGAACCCTCCAGACCTTCCTGGTAGTCCACCTCGGCACCCGCCAAGTACTGGAAACTCATCGGATCGACCACCAGGCTCACGCCTTCGCGC
Organism: Pseudomonas sp.; assembly: GCA_050739815.1. Classification (GTDB taxonomy): domain Bacteria; phylum Pseudomonadota; class Gammaproteobacteria; order Pseudomonadales; family Pseudomonadaceae; genus Aquipseudomonas. Next base: position 898 of record JBOICE010000105.1, read on the forward strand.
TCGACGATGGTGTCATCATCGGCCACTTCTTCATCGAAGGTGAAGCCGTACTGGAAACCCGAACAACCTCCGCCCGTGACGAACACACGCAATTTCAGACGTGGATTGCCTTCTTCATCGACAAGGTTCTTAACCTTGCTCGCCGCACCCTGCGTGAATTGCAAGGGAGTGGGTGTGAAGGATTCGACGCTCATGCTGCCTATCTCCCGGCCTTTAGCCGTCACGGTACGTTGGGACGCTGCATTATCCGCTTCCCCTACAAAAACGGTCAACTATTGTGCAACTCAATGACTCACGCCAAGCCACTGAGCTCTGCGCATGTAGGGCTGAGCATAAGGTGCGCGCTACATGGACAGGAGATCGCTGACGCGCCTCTAGCCTCGCCTCAAGGCAGCAATGCTGCGTGGGACAGACCAAGGCGCTCATCCAGACCGAAGAGGATGTTCATATTTTGCACGGCTTGCCCGGAAGCGCCTTTGACCAAGTTATCGATCACCGACAGCACCACTACCAGATCACCACCCTGTGGCCGGTGCACCGCAATTCGGCACACGTTAGCACCCCGCACGCTGCGGGTTTCTGGATGGCTGCCGGCCGGCATCACATCGACGAAAGGCTCATTGGCGTAGCGCTGTTCGAAGAGTTGCTGCAGATCGACAGACTTGTCGACCACCGTGGCGTAGAGCGTGGAGTGAATGCCACGGATCATCGGCGTCAGGTGCGGCACAAAAGTCAGCCCCACCTCGCCGCCTGCCGCGCGACGCAGGCCCTGGCTGATTTCCGGCAGATGGCGATGGCCCTTCACCGAGTAAGCCGCCATGCTCTCGCCGGCCTCACAGAACAGCGAACCGACCTTGGCGCCACGGCCAGCGCCACTGACGCCTGATTTGCAGTCGGCAATCAACCGCGAGGTATCGGCCAGACCGGCCTCCAGCAACGGCAGAAAACCCAGCTGCGTCGCGGTCGGGTAGCAGCCTGGTACAGCGATCAAGCGCGCCTGCTTGATCTGCTCGCGATTAACTTCAGGCAGGCCGTAGACCGCTTCGGCCAGCAGCTCTGGCGCGCCGTGCGGCTGGCCGTACCATGTGGCCCACTCCTCGGCATCTTGCAGGCGGAAGTCGGCAGACAAGTCGATCACCTTGGTGCCGGCAGCCAGCAATTCGCCGGCCAAGGCATGGGCGACGCCATGTGGCGTGGCGAAGAACACCACATCGCAAGCGGCCAGGGTTTGCGTATCCGGCACGCTGAAGGCCAGCGAATCGTAGTGGCCACGCAGGTTCGGGTACATCTCATCGACCCTCATCCCGGCTTCGGAGCGCGAGGTAATCACCACCACCTCAGCCTGCGGATGCTGGGCCAACAGACGCAGCAGCTCCACCCCGGTGTAGCCCGTGCCGCCGACGATACCGACCTTGACCATAACGCGCCCCTTCAACAAGCCATTGGAAAGCTGCCGATGATAAGGCCGCATCGGCCATGGGCCAACCGTCAGGATGACGTACGGGCATAACAGCCACTACTATCGGAGCACTTTTAGTTGGGATGCCCGTAATGCTCTACCTATGGCTTAAGGCCCTGCACATCATCGCCATGGTCTGCTGGTTCGCCGGTTTGTTCTACCTGCCCCGCTTGTTCGTCTACCACGCCATGAGCGAGGACAGCCCCAGCCGCGAGCGCTTCTGCGTGATGGAACGCAAGCTCTACCGCGGCATCATGCTGCCCTCGATGCTCGCCACCGTGGTCTTCGGTATCTGGCTGCTGCAGCTCAACCCGAGCTTGCTCAGCCAGGGTTGGCTGCATGCCAAGCTCGCCTTGGTGGTGCTGCTAATCGGCTATCACCACGTCTGCGGCGCCATGCTCAAACGCTTCGCGCGGGGCGAGCAAAACCGCAGCCATGTGTTCTATCGCTGGTTCAACGAAGCCCCCGTGCTGTTGCTGCTCGCCATCGTGATCCTGGTGATCGTGCGGCCGTTCTGATCCTGCTGACCTTACAACCGACAGAGGTAACACCATGTCCCTGCCTGCCTTGCTCGACCAACGCCTGCGCTTACCAGTGGTCGCCGCACCGATGTTTCTGGTCTCCAGCCCTCAACTGGTACTCGCCTGCTGCCATAACGGCATCGTCGGCAGCTTTCCGGCGCTGAATCAGCGCGAGAGCGGCGGTTTCAAGGCATGGCTGGAAGAGATTGAAGTGGGGCTGCAGGCGGACTCGGCACCCTATGCGGTCAACCTGATCGTCCATCAGAGCAATCCGCGTCTACAGGCCGACCTGGCCATCTGCGTCGAACACAAGGTGCCGATAGTGATCACCAGCCTCGGTGCGGTGAAGGAAGTCGTGGACGCCGTGCATAGCTACGGCGGCCTGGTATTCCATGACGTCACCACCCGTCGACACGCCGAGAAGGCTGCCGAAGCCGGGGTCGACGGATTGATCGCCGTGGCTGCCGGCGCCGGCGGGCATGCCGGCACCTGGAGCCCGTTCGCGCTAATCGCCGAGATTCGCCAGTTCTTCGACAAGACCCTGCTGCTAGCCGGCTGTCTGAACCACGGTCACGAAATTCTTGCCGCCCAGTTGCTCGGCGCAGACTTGGCTTACCTCGGCACGCGCTTTATCGCCACCCAGGAGAATAATGCGTCACTGGCCTACAAGCAGATGATTCTCGACGCCAAAGCCGCCGATATCGTGCATACCCCAGCCGTTTCCGGGGTGCCTGCCAGCTTTATGCGCCAGAGCCTGGAGCAAGCCGGGTTCGACCTGGCGCGCTTGCAGGGCAAGGGCGAGGTCAACTACGGCGAGAAACTCAAGCCGATCAGCGAGGAGGCCAAGGCCTGGAAAACCGTATGGTCGGCCGGCCAAGGGGTCGGCAATATCCGCGACTTACCCACCGTGGAGGAGCTAGTGAGCCGTCTCGATAGCGAATACCGAGCCGCCCAGACACGCTCGACTCAGCTCGGCCAGCGCTGGCCGCGATGAACCGCCGCTGCTTGCTCGGCCTGGGCGCGCTGGACCTGCTAGGTCTATGGGCGACCCTGCCGAGCGATCACGGCCGGCCCTGCAGTGACTACTTCGCCCAGCTCAATAGCCTGCTAAAACGCGAAGGCGGTGGGGTCCCTCTACTGGTTGTCGACCTGCAGCGCCTGGACAGTAACGCCGAACTTCTCGCCCAGCGCCTGGGCAGTAAATTACCCTTGCGCCTGGTGGCCAAGTCGTTGGCCGCTAACGGTCTGCTCGACTACCTCGCGCACAGGCTCGCCACCCGGCGTTTCATGGTGTTTCACCAACCCCAATTGAACCAACTGGCGCGGGCCTTTCCCGACTCCGATCTGCTGCTGGGCAAAGCATTGCCGATCAGTGCGGCGTTGGCGTTTTACCAACAGCTAGCACCCCACCTGAGCTTCGACCCGGCCCAGCAGGTGACCTGGCTGATCGACAGCCCTGGAGTACGGGCGTAGCGCCAATCAGGAACGCCTGATCGGCGCGGCCAGCACTGCCCTGGCAGTCGACGACTGGGTGTTTCTCCGCCCACAACTGTCGGAAGGCCTACTCGACGATTTCAGAGAGCTGCGCTTATTGCGCCACAATCGCCTGGTCGGCCGCTGGCTGCCACAGAGCAGCGGCTGAAGTATCGGTTGATTTTCTGCTGCAGCCTGCTTGTCTCCTGGCCTGCGCGCCTATTACGCTGTGCCCGACCTTATCTCTGTCGCCGACAAGGAAGCCTGCATGACCGATGCTCGATTCAAGATCGTCTTCACCGGCGAACTGATGCCCGAGGTGACACTCGACATCGTCAAAGACAATCTCGCCCGCCTGTTCAAAAGCGACCGCGCCAAGATTGACGGGCTATTTTCTGGCAACGCCGTAGCACTCAAGCGCGATCTGAGCGAGGGTGAAGCGGATAAGTATGTGGCCGTACTCCAGAAGGCCGGGGCAAAAGTCCGCAAAGAGCCAGACCTTGCCGCCAGCATGAGCCTGGCTGAAACCGACGATCACCGCGCCAGCGAACCGGAAGTCGCGTCGAGCAGCAGTATGACCTGCCCCAAGTGCGGCCATGAACAGCCCAAATCGGTTGAATGCGAGGCCTGCGGCATCGTGATCGAGAAATATCTCGCCCGCCATGCGCAACTGGCCGGCGCCGCCGCTACGCCCCCCAACCACGCCACCCCAACCGTCGCCAGTACTATTGCTCCGTCGCCGTATGCCCCGCCACAAGCCCAGGTCGGCGAAGTGCTGCCTGAGTTTGGCGAGCTCAATGTCTTCACCACCGATGGACGAATCGGCCGCCTGCGCTATTTGGCCTGGTATCTGCTGCTCTCCCTGGGGGCTGTCGCCCTGTTCGCCATCGCGGCCATGGGGTTTGCCATGTCGGAGATCATCGGCGGCGTGCTGATTGCCGTAGTGACCATCGGGATGATGGTGGTCGCGGTGCAAATGAGCGTACAGCGCTTGCACGATATCGGTTGGTCGGGCTGGCTCCTGCTACTCAGCATCGTGCCGATTATCGGTGGCGTGTTCTCCCTGTTGCTGCTGGTGGTCCCCGGCAGCGCCGGCGCTAACCGCTTTGGCCCGCCGCCGCCGGCAAACAGCACTGCCGTTAAAGTACTGGCCGCACTTTGGCTGGTGCCAATCCTGGCGATGCTGATTGCAGTATTTGTCGGCGGCATTGGCATGTTCAGCGAACTGGGCAGCGAACTCGGCCTGCCCAGCAGCTACAGCGAATCGTCCACCGACGGCAGCGATGACTACAGCAACTACAACGACGCGGCGGAGTCCGCAGCACCCGCTGATGCAATCGATGCCGAAACAGACGGCGCTGCACGCGACAACAACGCAGAGTAAATCCCTCTTCTGCCAACCCGGCACGACCGGCACTCACCCAGTCCGGTTCGGTCACGGAGAACCCGCATGCCCCGTTATGCCCTGATTACCGGCGCCTCCAGCGGCATCGGCCTAGCCCTGGCCGAGGCGCTGGCCCGTCGCGGTCGAAGCTTGATTCTGGTGGCCAGACAGCGCGACGCCTTGGAAAGCATTGCCTGCGAGCTGACCCAACGGTTTGGCGTTGAGGTGTTATTCCGCGTATGCGACCTGGGTGAACCGATGCAGCTCTCCGGCCTGCTGCATGAGCTGGAACAGGGCGAGCGGCAGATCGATTTGCTGGTCAACAATGCCGGCCTCGGCACGTCCGGCCCTTTCCTGGATCAAGATTGGGGTCGCGAGCGGCAGTTGATCGAAGTGAATATCCTGGCCCTCTGCCGCCTCTGCCACGCTCTAGGTAATGCCATGGCCCTGCAAGGCGGCGGGCAGATCCTCAACGTTGCCTCGGTAGCAGGCTTCCAGCCTGGCGCCTGGATGAGCAACTACTACGCCAGCAAAGCCTATGTGCTGCACTTCTCCGAAGGCTTGCGTGAAGAACTGAAGAGTCGCGGAGTCAAAGTCTCGGTGCTGTGCCCAGGGCCGACTCGCACGGCCTTCTTCCGCGGCGCACAGATGGATGTCAGCCGGCTGGAGGGCAGCAAACTCATGATGGGGGCCGAAGAACTCGCGCTGATCACCGTCAAGGCATTGGAGAGAAATCGCGCGGTCATCATCCCCGGTTGGCGTAACCGACTGCTGGCGCTCAGCCCGCGTCTGGCGCCACGCTGGCTGGTGCGCAAGCTCTCGGCTGCGATCAACAAACCCTTCGCCGGGCGCCCAGCCTAGTACCCGATAAGGCGCCCGCGGGCGCCGGGCGCTCTAGCCGGCAGGTACCGTACGCCCACTTGCCCACGCCCGTAGCTCGGCTAAATCCTCCGCCATCACCACCGACAGCGGCGCCGTGCTCTTGATGTTGTGCATCAGCAAACTCTGATCCACCGTCTGCTGCTGGGCCTGTCCGGCATACAAAGCGCTGACCACCACCTGTTCGATTTCCGCCCCAGAGAAACCTTCGCTGGCTGCGGCCAGCTGGGCCAGATCGAAGGCCGTCGGCTCCAGTTCACGGCGCGCCAGATGGATACGAAAAATCTCTGCCCGCACTGTCGTATCCGGTAAATCGACGAAGAACAGCTCATCGAAACGCCCCTTACGTACCAACTCCGGCGGGAGCCGGTCGATGGCATTCGCGGTCGCCACCATAAAGACCGGAGCCCTTCGCTCGGCCATCCAGGTCAACAGCGTACCGAGTACCCGCTGACTGACGCCGCCGTCCTGCTCGCCACTGGCCAGGCCCTTCTCCACCTCATCCATCCACAACACACAAGGTGCCATCTGCTCGGCAAGCTTGAGGGCCTCTCGCAGATTGCGCTCGGTTTCGCCGAAGAACTTGTTGTACAGACAGGCAAAGTCCAAGCGTAGCAACGGCAAGCCCCACAGCCCGGCCACTGCTTTCGCCGCCAGACTTTTACCGCCGCCCTGCACGCCGACCAGCAGCAGGCCCTTGGGCAGATCGGTGCCTTTGCCTGCAAGGAAGCCATCTTGCCGCTCGGCCAGCCAGCGCTTGAGATTGCCCAGCCCGCCGACCTCGGCAAAGCGCGCGGTGTCGTACTCGAAACTCAGTACACCTTCCAGATCCAGCAACTGGAACTTGGTCTTGTTCAACTCCGGCAAATCTTCCTGGGTGATCGCACCATCGTCGCAAATCACTCCTCGCGCCAAGGCTCGGGCTTCCGCATGGCTCATGCCACGCAGGTTTTTCACTACCTGCTGCAGCGTGCGGTTGTCGGTGCGTACCCGTGCACCGCGATTGCGCTCGCTCCAACGCGCGGCTTCCTCACGCACGATCGCCAACAACTCATCTTCTGCCGGCAAGGCCAAGGTGAAACGCGCGGCATAGCGCTGAACTTCCGCCGGTAGCTTCAACGCATGCGAAACCAGCACCAGGGTTGGTTTGTGCTGCGCCTCGGCCATGGCGACTTCCTTGAGCAAGCGCACCAGCTTCGGGTTATCCGCAAGAAACGGATGCAGGTCGCAGAGCACATAGAGATTCGGCTGCGAATCGTGCTTGATCAACTTGAGCGCCGCCTCTGGCTCGGTGCTTGGCGGCTCGCCATTCTGCTCAGCACCGAATCCGAGTCGCTGCATCCCCTCGGTCACGGCCCAGGTATACAGGCCGAGGCCGCGCTTGACCGCCAGGCTAGTGAGCGTCTCCAGCACCCGTGGCTCATCCCAGGACTCGATCAGCACCAGCTTGACCTTGGAGTCGAGCACCAAGCCCAGATCATGAATATCGTTTTTCACCCCTACTCCTTGTGAATGCCGGCTAAGGCTGGCCGGGCTCACCACGCGCCGTTAAACTCCTGGCTTCTTATCGCAAGCCGGAGAGCTGTCCGTGGACTGTCTGTTCTGCAAGATCGTCGCCGGGGATATTCCCGCGCGCAAGCTTTATGAAGACGACCGAGTGCTCGCCTTTCACGATATCGGCCCGCAGGCCCCAGTGCACTTTCTGGTCATCCCGAAAAGGCACATCCGCACCCTCAACGACCTGAGCGAAGACGATAAGGCCCTGACCGGCCATATGCTCTTCACTGCCCAGCGCCTGGCCAAAGAACTCGGCTGCGAGGCCGGCTTCCGGGTCGTGATGAACTGCAACGGACAAGGCGGGCAAACCGTTTACCACATCCACATGCACGTGCTCGGTCAGCGCCAGATGCACTGGCCGCCGGGCTGATGTGGCAGTGTTTAATCCTCTCGCTGACAACACTGCTGTCGCTGCCGGCCTTCGCTTACAAGGCCGGCGATACCTTTAGCGATCCCCTCGAAGGCATCGGCCAGGGCCCGGAACTGGTCGTGGTTCCCGCCGGGCACTTTCTGCTCGGTGATAGCAGCGACCGCGGCAACTACAACGAACACCCTGCGCAGCCCATTGAAGTGCGGCAGCCCTTTGCCATCGGCCGCTTCGAACTGACTTTCGCCGACTGGCAACGCTATTCCCGTGCAACCGGCAAACCGTTACCCGATAACGAAGGTTGGGGGCTGTCCGAACACCGCCCGGTCATCCATGTCTCCTGGTTCGATGCCCAGAGCTACTGCCAATGGCTGTCCAAAGTCAGCGGCCAGCGCTACCGCCTGCCCACCGAGGCGGAATGGGAATACGCGGCCCGCGCCGGCAGCAGCAGTTATTACTGGTGGGGAGAACAGCTGGACAGTCCTGAGGGACGGCCGCGTGCGCATTGCCGCGGCTGCGGCGCACCTCGCAGCATCCAGTACAAAAGCGTGCGGGTTGGCCAGTTTGCCGCCAATGCCTTTGGTCTTTACGACACAGCAGGGAATGTCTGGGAATGGACTGCTTCGCGCTTCGTCACGCCCTTCGATGGCAGCGAACAGCGTTCGGCCGCTGTGCTCGAACAAAGCCCCCGGGTGGTGCGCGGCGGCGCCTGGAATAGTGGCCCAACTTACTTGCGCAGCAGCCTGCGTGACCTCAAACAGCCACAGCACAAGGACTACGCTGTGGGCTTTCGGGTGCTGCGCGAGCTACCTTGATCTCGCTCAAGACCACTCCAGGGGATTGGAGTAAACTGCCCGCGTAGATTTTTCCGGAGGCGCCTTTATGGCTACCGAACGCCACTACTCCCGCGTCGACCGCTTGTTACTGCAAGCCGATGCGGCGCTGCGCACGCTGCTGCCCTTCAGCGGCCAGTCCTATCGGCCATCACCGGCCCTGGTGCAACCCGAGGTCGAGCTGAAGGCCGAAGACGCTCGACATATCGCCGGACTGATGCGCATCAACCATACCGGTGAAGTCTGCGCCCAGGCGCTCTACCAAGGCCAGGCGCTAACCGCCAAGCTGCCGCAAGTGCGCACGGCCATGGAACATGCCGCCGATGAAGAGGTGGATCATCTGGCGTGGTGCGAGCAACGCATCCGCCAGTTGGGTAGCCACCCGAGCGTACTCAATCCGTTGTTCTATGGCCTGTCCTTTGGCGTCGGCGCGGTTGCCGGCCTGATCAGTGACCGAGTCAGCCTGGGCTTTGTCGCTGCGACCGAAGATCAAGTGTGCAAACACCTGGACGAACACTTGACCCAACTGCCGGCCGAGGATGGCAAGTCCCGCGCCATTCTCGAACAGATGCGCAACGATGAGGCGCAACACGCCGCCAGCGCCCTCGAAGCAGGCGGTTTTCGCTTCCCGGCACCGCTCAAGTTCGGTATGAGCTTGCTGTCCAAAGTCATGACCAAAAGCACCTATCGCATCTGAAGGGCTGAATCGAGCTAAATCGCAGACATGCAAAAGGGCGCCACTCGGCGCCCTTATTCATGTCTGGAATACTCAGCCCGGCATATTGCGCGCGGAGAAGATTTCCAGCATCTCGTGCTTGACCCGAGTCGTCACCAGCTCACGTTGCTCGCTGGAGAGATTCTGCGTGGCATCGCCAAACAAGTAGTTATCCAGCTCGAAGTCCTTGAGCAGCATCTTGGTGTGGAACAGGTTCTCCTGGTACACGTTGACGTCGGTCATTTGATAGGCCGACTGCGTGTCCTCGGACAGGTAGTTCTGAATCGAGTTGATCTCATGATCGATGAAGTGCTTCCTGCCTTCTACGTCACGGGTGAAGCCACGCACACGGTAGTCGACCGTGACTATGTCCGAGTCGAACTGGTGGATCAGGTAGTTCAGCGCCTTCAACGGCGAGATGACCCCGCAAGTCGACACGTCGATATCCACGCGGAAGGTCGCGATACCGTCCACCGGATGGATCTCCGGGTAGGTGTGCACGGTGATATGGCTCTTATCCAGGTGCGCCAGAATGGTCTCGGGCAGCGGGCCGGGCGACTCTTCGATCTGGCTTTCGGTCGGAGTGACCGGCTGCTCGGAGATCAGAATGGTCACGCTGGCGCCCTGTGGGTCGTAATCCTGGCGGGCGATATTGAGGATATTGGCGCCGATAATGTCGACCACATCGGTGAGTATCTGCGTCAGGCGCTCGGCGTCGTACTCTTCATTGATGTACTGGACGTAGGCCTGCTGGTCTTCCGGCGTTTCCGCGTAGCAGATGTCATAGATGTTGAAGCTCAAGGTCTTCGTCAGGTTGTTGAACCCGTGGAGCTTGAGTTTGCTTTTCACCGTAAGGAACTCTCTTTAGCTATGCGGCGCTGCCGCGTGATCGAGCATGCCCGTCAGATGCGAACGACGCGTCTGCGTAGGACGGTTAACACCTCTTCGCGATGGCGATTTTGGTTGTTTGTTCGAGGCCCTGATTCGGCGAACCAACAGCCCCTGAAAAAGGGGCGCCATTATGCAGAGGTCAACAACCCGCTGCCAGAGTGTGCGCCACTTTTGTGAAACTCGGCTGTCGACCGCCAAGTGGCAACTCAGGCGAGCTCGATGATCTCGTAATCGTGAGTGATCTCTACGCCACCGCGACCGAGCATGATCGACGCCGAGCAGTACTTCTCTGCCGACAGTTCGACCGCGCGCTTCACTTGCGCCTCTTTCAGGCCACGGCCCTTGACCACGAAATGCACATGGATCTTGGTGAAAACCTTCGGCTCCTCACTGGCCCGTTCGGCCTCGAGAAACGCTTCGCAGCTTTCCACCGGCTGGCGGGATTTCTTCAGAATGCTGACCACATCGAAGTTGGTGCAACCACCCAAGCCAATCAGCAGCATCTCCATCGGGCGCACGCCAAGGTTGCGTCCACCGCTCTCCGGCGGGCCATCCATCACTACGGCGTGACCGCTGCCAGACTCACCGAGAAACAGAGCTTCACCAGCCCACTGAATTCGCGCTTTCATTGCCACGACTCCGCTGTTAAAAAGGGCCGCCAGCTTATCACAGCGCTATAGACGGACTTAGTCACAGGAGAACGCCTGATAGTCATAGCGCAGTTGTTAGCTGCGTCGCAAAAACCGACCAGCGGCCATGAGTGCCTGTTAAGCTGGCGCCGGATTACTGGCACACTTAGTTGGATAACTTATAAAAAATAGCCTGCTAGACAATGGCTTAGATTTATTCTTTCGGGGCTTGGGCATGGTAGCGATAACACTTACACCTAAAATCAAAAATCTCGACAAGCTTCTTGCTCACTGTCACCGCCGTCGCTACACCGCCAAAAGCACCATCATCTATGCCGGCGATCGCTGTGAAACCCTGTTCTTCATCGTCAAAGGCTCGGTCACTATCCTGATCGAGGATGACGATGGCCGCGAGATGATCATTGCCTACCTCAACTCCGGGGACTTTTTCGGCGAGATGGGGTTGTTTGAAAAAGATGGCGCCGAGAAAGAACGCAGCGCCTGGGTGCGTGCGAAAACCGAATGCGAAGTGGCCGAACTGAGCTACGCCAAGTTTCGTGAGCTGACCCAGCAAGACCCGGACATCCTCTATGCCCTCGGCAGCCAGATGGCCGAGCGCCTGCGTAACACCACGCGCAAGGTCGGCGACCTGGCTTTCCTCGACGTCACCGGTCGCGTCGCCCGCACCCTGCTGGACCTGTGCAAACAGCCTGACGCCATGACCCATCCAGACGGCATGCAGATCAAGATCACTCGCCAGGAAATCGGCCGTATCGTCGGTTGTTCGCGCGAAATGGTCGGTCGCGTGCTCAAGGCCCTGGAAGAACAAGGGCTGGTTCACGTCAAAGGGAAAACCATGGTGGTGTTTGGCACCCGCTGAAGCGCAGAGACAAAAAGGCCGGCGTTGAGCCGGCCTTTTTTATGGAGGCTGCCCAGCCCTCAATCGACGTCCAGGCTGGTCACCAGGCGATTACGCTCGGGGAAGAACAGGCGCTGCAGTTCTGCGCCGGGGTTATCCGCCCGCATAAAGGCCTCACCCACCAGAAAACCGTAAACCTCGCTGATTTCCATCAACTCGACATCCGCGCGGTTCATGATCCCGCTTTCGGTCACCACCAAGCGCTCACGAGGAATTCGCGGGAGCAGATCGAGGGTGGTTTCCAAACTGACTTCGAAGGTATGCAGGTTGCGGTTGTTGATGCCGATCAGCGGCGTGTCGAGCGTCTTCAGCGCGCGCTCCAGCTCATCGCCATCGTGCACCTCGACCAACACATCCAGAGCGAAATCTTTCGCCACCGAGGCCAATTCAGCCATCCGCGCATCGTCGAGCGCCGAGACGATCAACAGCACGCAATCGGCGCCGAGGGCTCGAGCCTCGACGATCTGATAAGGGTCGATCATGAAATCCTTGCGGATCACCGGTAAGCTGCAGGCCGCACGTGCTTGCTGCAGATAGCGATCGGCGCCCTGGAAGAAGTCCACATCGGTCAGCACCGACAGGCAGGTCGCGCCGCCGATCTCGTAACTTTTAGCGATGTCTGCCGGCACGAAGTTTTCGCGCAATACACCCTTGCTCGGCGAGGCTTTCTTGATCTCGGCGATCACCGCGGGCTCTTTGCGTTTGGCACAGGCCAGCAGCGCATTGGCAAACCCGCGCGGCGCGTCGGCCGCTTGCGTTTCACGCTCGAGCTCCGCCAGACCAACCAGCGCGCGCCGGGCAGCCACTTCCTCAACTTTACGGGCGAGGATTTTTTCCAGCACGGTGGGCACGCTCACGCTTCATTCTCCTGGCGGAACACCGCGGTCAAGGACACCAACTCTTCCAGCTTTTCGCGAGCCAGCCCGGTGTGCAGCGCATCGTGTGCCAGATGCATACCTTCCTTCAGGCTGCTGGCGTGGTCCGCAGCATAGAGTGCGGCACCCGCGTTGAGGACGATCATGTCGGCAGCCTTCTGACCACTCTCGGTCTTACGCCGTCCGAGGGCATCGCGAATCAATTCAAGCGACGCTTGCGGTGTGTCGACCGTCAAGCCGATCAGGCTCTGGCTCTTGATGTCGAAGTCTTCCGGCTGAATACGGTATTCGCTGATCGCGCCGTTGTTCAGTTCCGCAACAAAGGTTGGCGCTGCCAGGCTGATCTCGTCGAGCCCATCCTGTGCATGCACAACCAGCACATGCTCGCTGCCCAGACGCTGAAGCACTTCGGCCATTGGCCGACACAGGGCTTGGCTGAAAACACCAATCACTTGGTGCTTCACCGCTGCCGGGTTGGTCATCGGTCCAAGCATGTTGAACAGGGTACGCAAGCCCAGCTCACGGCGCGGCCCTATCGCATGCTTCATCGCGCCATGATGGGCCGGTGCAAACATGAAGCCCACGCCGACAGTCTCGACACAACGAGCCACCTGCTCAGGGGTGAGGTTCAGGTAAACCCCGGCGGCCTCGAGCAAGTCGGCGCTACCGCTCTTGCCTGACACCGCTCGATTGCCATGCTTGGCCACATTACCGCCTGCCGCCGCGACCACGAAAGCGGCCGCCGTGGAGACGTTGAAAATATTCATGCCATCGCCGCCGGTGCCGCAGGTATCGACCAGGTGCTCGGCGTTGATATGCACCGGCGCGGCCAGCTCGCGCATGACCTGTGCGGCCCCGGTGATTTCGTCGATGGTCTCGCTCTTCATGCGCATGCCCATCAGGAAAGCACCGATCTGCGCGTCGGTGCACTGCCCGGTCATGATCTCGCGCATGACGTCCTGCATTTCCTCGGTGGTCAGGCTCAGTTGGCTGACGATCCGATTGAGGGCTCCCTTGATATCCATCTCAGCGCACGCCCCCGCTCTGCTTTAGGAAATTGGCTAACAACTCGTGGCCTTGCTCGGTAAGGATAGATTCTGGATGGAACTGCACACCCTCGATGTGAAAGGTTTTATGCCGCAGGCCCATGATTTCGTCCACCGAACCGTCTTCGAACTGGGTCCAGGCCGTCACTTCCAGGCAGTCCGGCAGGGTTTCACGCTTGACCACCAGTGAGTGGTAACGGGTTACCGTCAGCGGATTGTTCAGCCCACTGAAGACGCCCTGGTTTTCGTGAATAACCGGGCTGGTCTTGCCGTGCATCACCTGGCGTGCACGCACCACATCGCCGCCGAAGGCCTGGCCGATGCTTTGATGCCCCAGGCACACGCCGAGGATCGGCAGCTTGCCGGCAAAGTGCTCGATCACCGCCAGCGACACGCCGGCTTCGGTCGGCGTGCAGGGGCCGGGCGAGACCACGATGCGCTCAGGATTCAGGGCTTCGATTTCGGCAACGCTCAGCTCGTCGTTGCGGATGACTTTTACCTCTGCACCGAGCTCGCCGAGGTATTGCACGACGTTGTAAGTGAAAGAGTCGTAGTTATCGATCATTAACAGCATGGCAGTGCTCCTCAGGCGTCGGTTTTGGTGGTTTGTTCGGCTAAAGCCACGGCGCGGAACATCGCGCGGCGTTTATTCAGCGTCTCTTCCCACTCCAGCGCCGGCACCGAGTCGGCGACGATGCCACCGCCGGCCTGCACATGCAGTTCGCCGTTCTTGATCACTGCGGTGCGGATCGCAATCGCGGTGTCCATGTTGCCGTTCCAGGCCAGATACCCCACAGCACCGCCGTAGACCCCACGCTTGACCGGCTCCAGCTCGTCGATGATTTCCATCGCGCGGATCTTCGGCGCGCCGGACAAGGTGCCCGCCGGCAGAATCGCCCGCAGCGCATCCATCGCGCTCAGCTCGCTTTTCAGCTGGCCGGTGACGTTGGAAACGATGTGCATGACGTTGGAATAACGCTCGATGACCATCTTCTCGGTGAGCTTCACCGAGCCGATTTCCGAAACCCGACCGGTGTCGTTACGGCCCAGGTCGATCAGCATCAAGTGCTCGGCGAGCTCCTTGGCATCGGACAGCAGGTCCTCTTCCAGCGCCAAATCGGCCGCTTCGGTGGCGCCACGTGGGCGGGTACCGGCGATCGGGCGCACGGTGATCAGATTATCTTCGACCCGCACCAGCACCTCCGGTGAGCTGCCCACCACGTGGAAGTCACCGAAATTGAAGAAGTACATATAGGGTGTCGGATTGAAACAGCGCAGCGCCCGGTAAAGGTCGATCGGCGCCGCCTTGAAGTCGATGGACATACGCTGCGACGGCACCACCTGCATGCAGTCACCGGCGAGGATGTATTCCTTGATGGTATCCACCGAGCGCTCGTAGTCCTCACGGGTGAAGCTGGAGCGGAACAACGGCTCGGCACCCGACTCCTGGCTGAAGTCCAGGCCACGCCGGGGGGTGATCGGCTGACGGAGTTTTTCCAGTAGTGCTTCCAGCTGCGCCCGGCCGTTCTCGTAGGCATTGGCCTCAGCCGGGTCGGCGAGCACGATCGCATGCATCTTGCCGGCCAGGTTGTCGAAGACCACCACGGCATCGGAGACCATCAGTAGGATATCTGGAACGCCCAGCGGATCGGGGTTCGGGCACTTGCCCAGGCGTTGTTCCACATAACGCACGCAGTCGTAGCCGAAGTAGCCGACCAGGCCACCATTGAAACGCGGCAAACCCGGGATGCTCGGTACGTTGTAGCGCGCCTTGAACTGTTCGACGAAGGCCAGCGGATCTTCGGCTTCAAGCCGCTCGATCTCGACGCCATCTTGGCTCACGCTGATCTGCTGCTCATGCACACGCAGCACGGTGCGGCACGGCAAGCCAATGATCGAGTAACGCCCCCATTTCTCGCCGCCCTGGACGGACTCGAGCAAATAGGAGTTGGGTTGGTCGGCGAGCTTCAGGTAAATCGACAGCGGGGTGTCGAAGTCGGCCAGGGTTTCGCAGGCAAGCGGGATACGGTTATAGCCGGCAGCGGCTAAACGCAGGAATTCTTCGCGGGTCATGAATCAGCCTCGTGGCTTGAGGGTAAAAACCTATCTAATCTCTGCGGCGCTTGGTGAGGCGGCGTTGGAACCTGGCTCGGACTGCCCATTTACAACTCGTAAACTGCGCGTCCTTGCCTGGTTTCGCCTGGCCTGACCTGCGCTCGCGGCGCTCTTAGATGAAGGTTGGGTCGGATAGGCAAACGCACCGGCGAACCGGCCAGGCTCGAATCAGGCGCGCCAACGCCAGCGGGCCAAGGCCTTGAGGATTTTCATCCCGGACTTTACGAACCCTGATTTTACGAACCAATGTTTGCGGGTGACCACCACGATGGAATCTCTTTGGCGGGGGGATTGAGTAGTGTCGGGCAACGTTAGCGCAGCGGCTGGCTCGAAGCAACCGGGCAGCAGTTCGCGCAGGTCATCGATCACCAGCGCCGGCGACTCCTCGGCAATCGGCCGGCCGTGGTTATAGCCGTAACTCATGGCCACGCAGGCCACGCCCGCGGCTTTGGCGGCCTGCACGTCGGTGCGCGAGTCACCGATAAACAGGGCGTCTTGCGCCTGGACCTCGGCCATTCTCATTACATGCAGCAGCGCCGTCGGGTCGGGCTTCTGCTGCGGCAGGGTGTCGCCGCCGATGATCCAGCGGAAATAACGGCCGATGCGCATTTCATCCAGCAAGGGCGCGACGAAGCGCTCCGGCTTGTTGGTGATCAGCGCCATCTCGACGCCCTGCTTCTTCAGCCATTTCAGCGTTTCACGCACGCCGGGATAGAGCATGGTCAAGCCGTGGCTGTCGGCGTACGCCTCCATAAACACTGCCAGGGCTTGCTCGGTGTCGGCTTCAGCTATCGCCGCATGCTGCATATCGCCGGCCAGGGCGCGACGCACCAGCACCCGCGCACCATTGCCGACCCAATCGCGTACCAGTTCGATACCCGCGACCGGCCGACCCAGGCTCAGCAGCATCCGATCGATAGCCGCCGCCAGATCCGGCACCGAATCGACCAAGGTGCCGTCCAGGTCGAACATGACCAGGCGCGGCAGGCGCCCCGGGAGCAACCGCTCGAAACCACTCATCCGCGCGCGCGCGCCAGTTCAGCACGCATCTGCTGGATCACTGCGGCGTAATCCGGCGTATTGAAGATGGCCGAGCCGGCGACAAAGGTGTCGGCGCCGGCGGCGGCGATTTCACCGATGTTCTGCACATTCACCCCGCCATCGATTTCCAGGCGAATCTCGCGCCCGGACGCCTCGATCAGCGCCCGCGCTTCACGCAGTTTGTCGAGGGTGCCAGGAATGAACTTCTGACCACCGAAGCCTGGGTTGACGCTCATCAACAGGATCATGTCGACCTTGTCCATCACGTATTTCAGGCTTTCCAGCGAGGTCGCCGGGTTGAACACCAGGCCGGCCTTGCAACCGCCGGCCCTGATCAGTTGCAGCGAGCGATCGATATGGCCGCTGGCTTCCGGGTGGAAGGTGATGTAGTTGGCCCCGGCCTCGATAAAGTCGCCGATGATGCGGTCGACCGGCGACACCATCAGGTGCACGTCGATCGGCGCGGTGATGCCGTACTTGCGCAGCGCCGCACAGACCATCGGGCCGATGGTCAGGTTGGGTACGTAGTGGTTGTCCATCACATCGAAGTGGACGATGTCGGCGCCGGCGGCGAGAACGTTGTCGACTTCCTCACCCAGGCGGGCGAAGTCGGCGGAGAGAATCGACGGAGCAATAGCGAAGGGCTGCATGGCGCACCTCAGAGCAAAATCACGGTGGCGCGCATTGTAGCCGAGTCGCTCGATCAGGCGGCTGTCATGTGTCAG
>JBOICE010000106.1:0-11678 GCA_050739815.1 Pseudomonas sp.
CAAACCGCGCTGGAGAAACTTCCAGTTCTGCTCAGGCAACACATTGCGCACCTCAAGAAACTGCAACCGCCAGCCATCCGTCAACAACCGTTGCACTTCTTCATCGACCACCGCAAAAGGCGGCCCCTCCATCAGCGCCTGGTCATAGTCGAGAGTAATCAATAAGCCCTCGCAGCTGCGCGGCAGAATGCTCGTCAGATGCGCCGCATACCGCTCACGCATCTCCGCCGGCAAGGCAATCAGCGCAGCGCGATCATAAAGCGCCATGCAGTCCGCCACGTCCTCCGCCGCCAGTGCGAAGAAGTCGCCACACCAAAGCTGCACGGCCCCAGCCTGATACACCTTGAAGGCGCCGCACTGGCTAATCTGTGGCTGCAGCTGCTGCTCACTGAAGAAGTCCTCGACCGCCCTCTCCGCCAACTCGACACCCACTACCTGCAAACCTTGCGCAGCCAACCAGGCTAGGTCGAGGCTCTTGCCGCACAACGGCACCAACACTCGCGCGCCCTCAGGAACACTCAGCGCCGGCCAGTGCTGCTGCAGACAGGGATTAATCTCGGTCAAATGGAAGCCAATCTGGTTGCGCGACCAGCGCTTCTGCCAAAACTCTTCGTCCACAACACCCTCACAAATTCGATCAAACAGCGCAAAATTTTATACTGGATATCGATATATCTAAGATTGAAGATGCTGGCATCCTACTCGAGGAACCGACCATGCTGCCTAGTCTGTTTATTTCCCACGGCTCACCGATGCTCGCCCTCGAGCCGGGCGCCAGCGGCCCTGCATTGTCCAAACTGGCTGCCGAACTGGCCAAACCGCGCGCCATCCTGGTGGTTTCAGCCCATTGGGAAAGCAGCGAACTGCTGGTCAGCAGCAGCCCAAAACCGGATACCTGGCATGACTTCTACGGCTTCCCTCCCGAGCTGTATGCCGTCCAATACCCCGCCCCCAGCGACCCTGAACTGGCCACTGAAGTGCTGCGCCTGCTCGCCAACGCCGGACTACCGGCACAGCTCGATCCCGAACGCCCCCGCGATCATGGCGCCTGGGTTCCACTCTCATTGATGTACCCGCAGGCGGATATACCGGTGACACAGGTTTCCATCCCGACTCGCCTTGGCCCCGCCTTTCAGACCCGCGTTGGCCGCGCCCTGGCTAGCTTGCGTGAACAAGGCGTACTGCTGATTGGCTCCGGCAGCATCACCCACAACCTTGGCGAACTGAATTGGCGCGCCGGCCCCGAGGTGATCGAACCCTGGGCCAAGGAATTCCGCGACTGGGTGGCAGCCAAACTCGCCAGCAATGATGAAGACGCCCTGCACAACTACCGCCGCCTGGCGCCCTCGGCCGCCCGCAACCACCCGAGCGAAGAACACCTACTGCCACTCTACTTTGCCCGCGGCGCAGGCAACGTCTTCAGCCTAGTGCACCAGGGCTTCACCCTGGGCGCGCTAGGCATGGATATCTATCGCTTCGACTAAGGCTTATCTGGGATACAAACAAAAGGCCGCTCAATGAGCGGCCTTTTTCATGGGCAGAAAAACGTGCACTTAGAATCTGTTCCAGGTCATCGCGAGCACAGATCAGACAAAGTGAAAACAGGTGAGGAAGCAGAGTTTCCCAGTGGGAATGAACACTCCGAACCTGTTTTCATCGCCGTATGACCGAGCGCAGCAGCCTTAGAAGCGCTCGATCTTCGCCTTGGCTTCCAGCTGGTTGCGGAAGGCAGCAAAATCCTGCTGACCACTGCGCGAAGCCAAGAAGCGGCGATACATGCCCTTCTCTTCCTCACTCAGCGCCTCCTCCGGCTCGCTGACGCCTTTCAACTGCAGCAACACGAAATCACCATTGCCCAGCGTCACACCCGCAAAGTTAGACTTGTCGGAATCTTCAGGTTTCGGCATGCGGAACAATGCTTGCAGCACCACAGGCTCCACGCCTTCCTGGCTGCGCGTCGCTGCTTCGACGACTTTCCAGGACTGACCGTCCTGAGCCTGATCCACCGGCGTTTTACCTTCACGCAAACTGCCGAGCAACGCCTGCCCCTTGGCCTCAACGGCCTCGCCAGCACGCACCTGAGCCAGGTGTTCGCGGATACTGCCGGCAACCTGCCCGAGTGGCAACTGTTCGGGCTTCTTGTGCTCTTTAGCGCGCAAGATCACCACCGTATCGGGATCCAGCTCAATAGCCCCACTATTGGCTCCCTCCTCCAACACTTCAGGGCTAAACGCCGCTTGAATGACTTGGCGGTTAGCCGTCAGACCCTCGCCACCCTCGCGACCGAAAGGTGCGCTGGTTTTGACTTTCAGACCTTGTTCTTGCGCCGGTTGCGCCAGATCAGAAGCCTCGAATGCCGAGCTTTCCAACTCTTTCGTCACTTCGACAAAACGCTGCTCGACTTGCTGCGTTTTCAACTCACGTGTCAGCTTATCTTTCAAGCTGGCGAAGCTCGGGACATCTGGAGCCTGTACACCCAACAGCTTGATCAGATGCCAGCCATACGCACTGCGCACTGGCGCGGACACTTCATTCTTCTGCAAGGCGTAGAGCGCCTCTTCAAAAGCTGGATCGTAGACGCCGGGGCCTGCATAGCCAAGATCACCGCCATTGGTAGCGGAGCCAGGATCTTGAGAAAACTCCTTGGCAAGTGCCGCAAAATCTTCACCTTTGGCCAGACGTTTTTTGACTTCTTCGATCTTCGCCTTAGCCTGTTCGTCGGCCTGCTTATCAGTGACCTCAACGAGGATGTGCGCGGCTTGGCGCTGCTCAGCCAGATTGGAAATTTCCTTCTGGTAGAGCGCCTGCAGGTCTTCGTCTTTGACTTCAACCTTGTCGAAAAAAACATCCTTTTTCAGCTCGATGTACTCGAGCACCACTTGCTCGGGGCTCATGAACTGCTTGGCGTTTTCATCGTAGTAAGCCTTGATCTCATCATCAGTGAGCTTCACAGCTTTGACGTCAGCCTTAAGGGTCAGGGTAGCGAAATCGCGAGTCTGCTTCTCAAGACGGGCAAAAGCCTGAACTTCATCGTCGGTCACAAAACCGCTACCGGCCAACCCGGCACGCAGCTGCCCGATCAGCATTTCCTGCTCGAGCATCTGGCGGAACTGCAGACGCGTATAGCCCATCTGACGAATGACTTCATCGAAACGAACCGAGCTGAACTTGCCGTCCACCTGAAACTCTGGTGTTTGCAAGATCAGTTGATCGATTGCTGGTTGAGAGAAGGCAAAATCTGAATTTTTAGCACCTTGCAGCAGCAACTTCCGCTCAATCAGCCCCTTGAGTGCCGCTTCGCGTAATAGCTTGTCGTCAAGCAACGAGGCATCAAAATCTTTACCGAGCTTTTGCATCAACTGACGGCGTTGCATTTCCACTGCCTGGCTCAGCTCATTCTGGCTGACCTCTTCGCCATTAACGTCGGCGGCACTCTGACGGGTACCTGTGGCATTGAAAATAGCGTCAAAGCCCGTCAGCGCCATCAAGGCGACGATGACGCCGATAATGGTCTTGGCAATCCAGCCTTGTGAATTGTCCCTGATATTCTGCAGCATGCGTCCCCCAGAAACGACCGTACTGAAATAAGCGGCCGTGGAGCGTGGGTAGAATCCGGATAGAAGAAAGGCGCATCCGAGGATGCGCCTTCTCGTAACTGGCGGAGCGGACGGGACTCGAACCCGCGACCCCCGGCGTGACAGGCCGGTATTCTAACCGACTGAACTACCGCTCCGCTGCCTGATCAGGAGTGATCCCGATCAAGGTGGGCAAAGGCCCAAAAGGCGCTTAGTTAACGGCGTCTTTCAGAGCTTTACCAGCTTTGAAGCCTGGGATCTTAGCAGCAGCAATGCTGATCGGCTTACCAGTCTGCGGGTTGCGGCCAGTACGAGCTGCACGCTCTTTGACAGCAAAAGTGCCGAAACCTACCAGTACTACAGAATCACCAGCCTTGAGAGCGCCAGTGACGGATTCGATTACTGCGTCCAGCGCACGGCCAGCGACAGCTTTCGGGATATCAGCAGATGCAGCGATAGCATCAATCAGTTCCGACTTGTTCACTCTAAGTCCCCTTATTCCTGTTTGAGTTTATTTCTTAATTTTTGGGTGAAAGCAAAGCGGGTGCTGGATGGCCTGCTGACACAAGAAGAGCCGCTTTATAACAAGGGCTCTAAAAATATGTCAAGGAAGCCCCCCGGCTAATGCGTGCTAATTCGCTCCTTGGAATCAGTCTCGCGCTTGTCATCCTTTGCAACCATCTCTGGAGCCGCATCGGGCAAGGGCTCCGGGGCGTATTGCAGCGCAATTTGCAGGACCTCGTCAATCCATTTAACCGGTTTAATCTGTAGGTCTTGCTTAATATTTTCTGGAATCTCTTTCAGATCACGCACGTTTTCTTCCGGAATAATCACGGTCTTGATTCCACCGCGATGCGCCGCAAGCAATTTTTCTTTTAAGCCGCCGATGGCCAGAACTTGACCTCGAAGAGTGATCTCACCCGTCATGGCCACATCTGCACGCACAGGTATCTGCGTCAACGCTGATACCAGGGCCGTACACATACCTACGCCTGCACTGGGACCATCTTTGGGCGTTGCGCCTTCGGGCATATGGATATGGATGTCGCGCTTCTCATGGAAGTCCAGAGCAACCCCCAGACTTTTCGCCCGACTACGCACAACAGTGAGCGCTGCGGTGATGGACTCAACCATCACATCGCCCAAAGAACCGGTCTTGATCAGCTGTCCTTTACCTGGCACGACCGCCGCTTCGATGGTCAACAATTCACCACCTACTTGCGTCCATGCCAAACCAGTAACCTGACCAATTTGGTCTTGCTGCTCGGCCAATCCATAGCGATATTTGCTAACACCCAGGAAGTGTTCAAGCGAATCTGCCGTTACTAACACCTTGAAACGTTTCTCGCGAACGTGCTCTTTAACCGCCTTGCGGCAAACTTTAGCGATCTGCCGCTCAAGACTACGCACACCCGCTTCACGGGTGTAATAGCGAATCATGTCGCGGATCGCTGCATCCTCAAACTCCAGCTCACCCTTTTTCAGGCCATTAGCCTGCGTCTGCTTGGGAGCCAGGTATTTGACGGCGATATTGATTTTCTCGTCCTCGGTGTAACCCGGCAGACGGATTACCTCCATACGATCCAGCAAAGGCGCTGGAATGTTCATGGAGTTTGCAGTGCAAAGGAACATCACATCCGAGAGGTCGTAATCGACTTCCAGATAGTGGTCATTGAAATTGTGATTCTGCTCGGGGTCGAGCACTTCCAGCAATGCAGAAGCAGGATCGCCACGCATGTCTTGGCCCATTTTGTCGATTTCATCGAGCAAAAAGAGCGGGTTACGAACACCAACCTTGGTCATCTTTTGAATCAAACGACCCGGCATTGAGCCTATGTAGGTACGCCGGTGACCGCGAATTTCCGCTTCGTCACGCACCCCACCTAAGGCCATGCGCACAAACTTGCGGTTCGTTGCATGGGCAATCGACTCAGCCAGCGAGGTTTTGCCCACACCTGGTGGACCGACCAGACAAAGTACTGGACCTTTGACTTTTTTAACGCGTTTCTGCACCGCGAGATATTCGAGAATGCGCTCCTTAACCTCCTCCAGACCATAATGATCGGCATCGAGGATGTCCTCTGCCTTAGCAAGGTCAAGACGCACCCTGCTTTCAGCCTTCCACGGCACATTTACCAGCCAATCGATATAAGACCGCACCACGGTCGCCTCGGCAGACATTGGCGACATCTGCTTGAGCTTATTCAGCTCGGCCTGCGCTTTGGTGTACGCCTCTTTGGTCAGACCAGCATTTTCGATGCGTTTTTTCAGCTCATCGAGTTCGTTATGACCTTCTTCGCTATCACCTAACTCTTTCTGAATGGCCTTCATCTGCTCATTCAGGTAGTACTCGCGCTGGCTACGCTCCATTTGTTTCTTCACACGGCCGCGGATGCGCTTCTCAACCTGCAACAGGTCAATCTCAGCATCTAGCAATGCCAGCACATGCTCGACCCGAAGCGATAGATCGGTAATCTCCAGGATTTCCTGCTTCTGCTCGATTTTCAGCGCCATATGCGCCGCCATAGTATCCACCAGGCGCCCTGGCTCATCGATACTGTTCAGCGACGAGAGAACTTCAGCGGGCACCTTCTTCCCAAGCTGAACATATTGTTCAAACTGACTTAGCAAACTGCGGGTAAAGACCTCCGCCTCTCGCTCAGCCGCATCAACTTCCTCAATTAGCGCAACCTCAGCCCGGCAATGGCCATCGACCTCTATAAAGCGCTCGATGGAACCGCGCTGCTCGCCCTCTACCAGTACCTTAACGGTGCCATCCGGCAGCTTCAGCAACTGCAACACGGTAGCAATGGTCCCGACACGGTAAAGCGCATCCTCTGCCGGGTCGTCATCTGCCGGATTTTTCTGCGCAAGCAGAAGAATCTGCTTATCGCCAGTCATTGCAGCTTCCAGAGCTTCGATAGATTTCTCGCGCCCGACGAATAGCGGGATAACCATGTGTGGGTAGACCACAACATCGCGCAACGGCAAGAGAGGCAATTCGACGGTTGTCTTCATGATTTCGGCTCTACGGCGGCCCTTCGGCCGTAAACAGATGGGAATACCCTTGGCCCTAAGATGGGGGCAGCCCCGAGAAAAAACAAGCACTCGCGCAGGAAATACAAAGGGGCCCGCAGGCCCCTTTGTACTCAAGTCACAGAGTTGGTTACGCCTCAGGCACCGCCTTGGCTGGCGGCTCGCTGTTTTCGTAAATCAATAGCGGCTTGGACGTACCAGCGATGACACTCTCATCGATCACCACCTTGCTAACCTCGGACTGCGAGGGGATCTCGTACATGGTGTCGAGCAACACACCCTCGAGGATCGAACGCAACCCACGAGCACCCGTCTTACGCTCCAACGCCCGATGAGCCACAGACCTCAGCGCATCTGGTCGAAACTCCAGATCTACGCCTTCCATCTCGAATAACTTGGCGTACTGCTTGGTCAGCGCATTCTTCGGCTCGGTAAGGATCTGCATCAACGCAGCCTCGTCCAACTCATCAAGCGTCGCGATAACCGGCAAGCGACCAACGAACTCAGGAATCAGGCCAAACTTCACCAAGTCATCGGGCTCGACCTGGCGCAAGGATTCACCGACTTTTTTACCTAGATCAATGCTGCGAACTTCAGCATTGAAGCCAATACCACCCTTGGTTGAACGGCCCTGAATGACTTTTTCCAAGCCAGAGAACGCACCACCGCAGATGAACAGGATGTTGCGCGTATCAACCTGCAAAAACTCTTGCTGCGGATGTTTACGCCCACCTTGCGGCGGAACCGAAGCTACAGTGCCCTCGATCAACTTCAACAAGGCCTGCTGCACACCCTCGCCCGAGACGTCGCGAGTAATTGAGGGGTTATCCGATTTACGCGAAATCTTGTCGATTTCGTCGATGTAGACAATACCCATTTGGGCCTTTTCAACATCGTAATCGCACTTCTGCAGCAGTTTCTGAATGATGTTCTCGACATCCTCACCGACATAACCCGCCTCAGTTAGCGTGGTGGCGTCAGCGATCGTGAACGGAACATTCAGCAAACGAGCCAAAGTCTCGGCCAGCAGGGTTTTACCCGAGCCAGTTGGACCTATCAGCAGAATATTGCTCTTGCCCAGCTCGACATCGTCTTTCTTGTCGCGCTGATTGAGGCGTTTGTAGTGGTTGTATACCGCTACCGCCAGAACCTTTTTCGCCCGCTCCTGACCAATCACATATTGATCGAGGATGGTGCTGATTTCCTTAGGAGCAGGAAGTTTATGCGCACTGCTCTCGGCCTGGGCTTCTTGCACCTCCTCGCGGATGATGTCGTTGCACAGGTCGACGCACTCGTCGCAGATGAAGACCGAGGGGCCGGCAATCAATTTGCGCACTTCATGCTGGCTTTTGCCGCAGAAGGAGCAATAAAGCAACTTGCCGTTGTCCTCGCCGTTGCGGGTGTCAGTCATTCGATCAATCCAATCCGGTAGGCTTGAAACACAAGATGAGGGCAAATGCGGGCATTTTCAAGCCCGCGCAGCGGCCGCGTATCGCTGACCGCTGCATGACGGATTATTTAGCCAGCCAACTGACGCTTGCTAAGCACCTGGTCGATAAGACGGTACTTGACTGCCTCATCGCCACTCATGAAATTGTCACGATCGGTGTCGCGAGCAATAACGTCGATAGGTTGCCCTGTGTGATCCGCCAAAATCTTATTCAGACGATCACGAATGGTAAGAATTTCGCGAGCGTGGATCTCGATATCAGAGGCTTGCCCCTGGAAACCACCCAACGGCTGGTGAATCATCATCCGGGAATGCGGCAGGCAATAGCGCTTACCTGCCGCACCACCCGCCAGCAACAACGCCCCCATACTGCAGGCTTGACCGATGCAGATGGTGGAGACATCCGGCTTGATGAACTGCATGGTGTCGTAGATCGACATGCCCGCAGTCACCGAACCACCCGGCGAGTTGATATAGAGGTGAATGTCCTTGTCCGGGTTTTCCGCTTCGAGGAACAGCAACTGAGCCGCCACCAGATTTGCCATGTAGTCTTCTACCGGGCCAATCAGGAAAATCACTCGCTCCTTCAACAGGCGCGAATAGATGTCATAAGCGCGTTCGCCGCGGGCGGTCTGCTCGATCACCATGGGCACCAAGCCGCCTGCGGCCTGGATGTCGGGCATTTGCTGCATAAAAGGATTGCGGGACATGTATTCCGATCGCTCCCTAGCTAGTCATGTCTCAAATACACATAAGCCAGCACGAAGGCTGGCTTATGGTTGCTCGAACTAAAGGTAGGGGTCAGGCTGCTTGCGGGGCTTCCGCTGGCTTGACCGCTTCTTCGTAAGAGACCTGCTTATCGGTCACATTGGCCTTCTGCAGAACAGTATCTACAACTTGCTCTTCCAGTACAACCGAACGCACTTCGTTCAGCTGCTGGTCGTTCTTGTAGTACCAGGACACGACTTGCTCAGGCTCTTGGTAAGCGGAAGCCATCTCTTGAATCAGCTCACGCACGCGAGCCTCGTCAGGCTTCAATTCGAACTGCTTGACCACCTCAGCAACGATCAAGCCCAGCACCACACGGCGCTTGGCTTGCTCTTCGAATAGCTCAGCCGGCAGCTGATCCGGCTTGATGTTGCCGCCGAACTGTTGAACAGCCTGCACACGCAAACGGTCGACTTCATTACCTAGCAGTGCCTTCGGCACTTCGATTGGGTTACCAGCCAACAAACCTTCCATCACCTGGTTCTTCACCTTGGACTTAATGGCTTGGCGCAGCTCGCGCGCCATGTTCTTGCGAACTTCAGTACGGAAACCTTCCAGACCGCCCTCTTTAATGCCGAACAAGGCGAAGAACTCGTCATTCAGCTCAGGCAGCTTAGGCTCAGAGATGCTATTTACAGTGACGGTGAACTCAGCTTCTTTCCCGGCCAGGTCCAGGTTCTGATAATCAGCCGGGAAAGTCAGGTTGAGCACACGCTCTTCACCTGCTTTCGCGCCAACCAGACCATCTTCAAAGCCCGGGATCATGCGGTTGGAGCCCAGCACCAACTGAGTGCCTTTGGCCGAACCGCCAGCGAACACTTCACCACCGACCTTGCCAACGAAGTCGATGTTCAACTGATCGCCATTCTGAGCGTCACGCTCGGCTTTCTCGAAACGGGTGTTTTGCTTACGCAGGATTTCCAGCATGTTGTCGAGATCCGCATCAGCCACATCGGCCTGCAAACGCTCGATAGCAATACCTTCGAAGCCAGCTACCTGAAACTCTGGAAACACTTCAAAAGTAGCGACATATTCCAGGTCCTTGCCCTTTTCGAACACCTTCGGCTGCACCGCAGGAGCGCCAGCCGGGTTCAGCTTTTGCTCAACAACGGCTTCGTAGAAAGTAGCCTGAATCAGATCGCTCAGAGCTTCTTGACGCGCAGCATCTTCATAACGCTGACGAATAACGCTCATCGGCACTTTGCCTGGACGGAAGCCAGGAACCTTGGCACGACGGGCAGTCTGCTGCAGACGCTTGTTGACTTCGGTCTCGATGCGCTCGGCCGGAACGCCAATGGTCATGCGACGCTCAAGAGCGGAAGTGTTTTCAACAGAAACTTGCATGGATATTCCTCGTTGCACAGACGTTAGCCGGCCGTTTCCGGCCCCAGAATCAAGGGCATGCATTCTAGTGGGTCAAACTGAAGAAGTCACCACACTGAGAAGCGGGCAGGAAAACGGGAGGGAAACTATAAAAGGTGGTGCGGACGGAGAGACTCGAACTCTCACGCCTTGCGGCGCTGGAACCTAAATCCAGTGTGTCTACCAATTCCACCACGTCCGCGTAACAGGCTTTGAAGCAAAGACGCCAGACTTTGGGGTCTGGCGTCTTTTCGAATATGGGGTGGACGATGGGGATCGAACCCACGACAACAGGAGTCACAATCCTGTGCTCTACCAACTGAGCTACGCCCACCATATTGCGTACTTGTGCCAAACAGCCTATTGGCGTGCCCGGCAGGACTCGAACCTGCGACCATCCGCTTAGAAGGCGGATGCTCTATCCAGCTGAGCTACGGGCACTTATTCATCTGCATTCCGCATGAAGCGCAGACTTAAAGCTTTGGCTGCAGCGAACCTGACATCGACTCACCTGGCCTTCTTACCCAGCGTCTGGCTGTGCTCGACAAGCGGGGCGAATGTTATATACAGCTTTCACCGCCGTCAACACTAAAACGTAAAAAATTCAGTGAGATAAAGGAGTTACAGGAAATTGCTGACCAGCCGCCTTTGCCCGCCCGGCTTGTCATGCGAGAATGCGCGTCCTTTTCCAATCATTTCCGATGGTTAACCAAGCGTCATGACCGCACAACTAATCGACGGCAAAGCGATCGCCGCTAGCCTGCGCCAGCAGATCGCCCAACGTGTCGCCGAGCGTCGCCAGCAGGGCCTTCGTACCCCTGGCCTGGCGGTGATCCTGGTAGGCAGCGACCCAGCCTCTCAGGTGTATGTCTCGCACAAACGCAAAGACTGTGAAGAAGTTGGTTTTCTGTCTCGGGCCTACGACCTGCCGGCCAGCACCAGCCAGACTGAACTGCGCGACCTGATCGACAGCCTCAATGAAGACCCCGGTATCGATGGCATCCTGGTCCAACTTCCGCTGCCCGAGCACCTGGACGCCTCACTGCTTCTGGAGCGCATCCGACCAGATAAAGATGTCGACGGCTTTCACCCCTACAATATCGGTCGCCTGGCGCAACGCATACCAGTCCTGCGCCCCTGCACCCCCAAAGGCATCATGACCCTGCTGGCCAGCACCGGCGCCGACCTGTACGGAATGAATGCAGTCATCGTTGGAGCCTCCAACATCGTTGGTCGACCGATGGCGATGGAGCTACTGCTGGCCGGTTGCACCGTAACAGTCACACATCGCTTTACTCGCGACCTGGCCGGCCATGTAGGCAATGCCGACCTGGTTGTGGTTGCAGCCGGAAAACCCGGGCTGGTCAAAGGCGAGTGGATCAAAGAAGGGGCCATCGTCATTGACGTTGGGATCAACCGCCAGGAAGACGGCAAACTGGTCGGCGACGTGGTATACGAAACCGCCCTGCCCCGCGCCGCCTGGATTA
>JBOICE010000107.1:0-3661 GCA_050739815.1 Pseudomonas sp.
CGCACAATCCCGAGACCCTGGAATCGATCAGTGTGCGCAACACCTACCTGGACCCGCTGCACTTGCTTCAGGTCGAGCTTTTAGCCCGCTCTAGACAGTCTGAGGGGCAGGCGGACAGTCCTCTGGAGCAGGCCTTACTGGTAAGTGTGGCGGGCATCGCCGCAGGTTTGCGCAACACCGGCTAAGCAGTCTGTGTGAAAACTACGGCACTCCGTTAGGCGGAGTAAAAAACGGGCTAAAAATGCTCATTTACACCACATAAGCTGCGTTTTTTCGTCTGTTTTTGCTTTGTTTAACCTTCATTAGTTATGTTTTTACATGGCCTGGGAAGCCCCGGTTCATCCGACTTTCGGTGGCTTGTGCGGTACCGGTGCGCTGTGTATCTTGGTCAACCTTTTGGCCGCCCAGTGCTGCCGGGACCTATTCAGAGATTGGCCCCATGAGGCGAATCCAAGGATTTTTATTCAAATCTTGAGGAGCACAGCGATGCGCGTGATTCTGTTGGGGGCGCCCGGTGCCGGCAAAGGTACTCAGGCTCGCTTTATCACTGAAAAATTCGGTATTCCGCAAATCTCCACCGGCGACATGCTGCGTGCGGCCGTCAAGGCTGGAACCGAGCTGGGTCTTCAGGCCAAAGGCGTGATGGACAGCGGTGGTCTGGTTTCCGATGACCTGATCATCAACCTGGTCAAAGAGCGCATCAGCCAGGCCGATTGTGCCAAGGGTTTCCTGTTCGACGGCTTCCCGCGCACCATTCCCCAGGCCGAAGCCCTTGTAAAAGCTGGCGTCGAGTTGGACAGCGTGGTCGAAATCGCCGTCGATGACGAAGAAATTGTCCAGCGTATCGCCGGTCGTCGTGTGCACGAGGCTTCCGGCCGCGTTTACCACACCGTCTACAATCCGCCAAAAGTGGCTGGCAAGGATGATGTGACCGGCGAAGATCTGATCCAGCGTAAAGACGATACCGAGGAAACCGTGCGTCATCGCCTGTCGGTCTATCATTCTCAGACCAAGCCGTTGATAGACTTCTACCAGCAGCTTGCTGCCGCCCAGGGTAAGCCAAAGTACAGCCACATTGCGGGCGTCGGTACGGTCGAAGCGATCACCGACAAGGTACTTGAAGCGCTGAGCTGATAAGCCGGTTCTGTCGCGTCGACAACGGCCCGCTTGCGGGCCGTTGTCGTTTCAGCGGCGCTCTTCGGCACGTTTGGCTGTTACAATTTCCGCCCTTTTTCCCGCCCGGAACCGCCGATGACCACCTTGCTGGCCCTGGATACCGCCACTGAAGCCTGCTCCGTTGCTCTGCTCCACGAGGGCAAGGTGCTTAGCCACTATGAGGTGATCCCGCGCCTGCACGCTCAGCGGCTGCTGCCGATGATCAAGGATCTGCTCGCGCAAGCCGGTGTCGGGTTGTCGGCGATCGATGGCATCGCGTTCGGGCGTGGACCCGGTGCCTTTACCGGGGTGCGTATCGCCATCGGGGTAGTGCAAGGGTTGGCATTTGCCTTGGAGCGCCCAGTGTTGCCGATTTCCAATCTGGCTGTACTGGCCCAGCGGGCACTGCGTGAGCAGGGTGCTAACCAAGTGGCTGCGGCCATCGATGCGCGCATGGATGAGGTGTACTGGGGTTGCTACCGCCAGGAACACGGGGAAATGCGCTTGGCCGGTCTGGAAGCGGTGTTGCCGCCGGAGCAGGCCTGCCTGCCGCGCGAGGCCGCCGGTGATTGGTTTGGCGCCGGCACCGGCTGGGGCAGTTATGCACAGCGGATCCCGGTGGCCCTCAGTGGGCTGGACGCGGGTATGTTGCCGCACGCGCAAGATCTGCTGAGTCTGGCGCAGTTCGCCTGGGCGCGCGGTGAGGCGGTGCCTGCGGATCAGGCGCAACCGGTTTATTTGCGTGACAAGGTCGCCACGCCCAAGACGCCGCACTAAGCTTCCATTGATTGGATATAGCGGGTGATTGGATATAGCCGCGCGGGCCTGGGCAGAATTGCGCAGGCGGGCGACTGTGGTTACATTGCCAGTCCGTGGCGTTGGTCAGTCCGTAGTTGGCCGAACCCGCTGGACCTTATTAAGAGAAGTACGAGCACTAGATGCGTATCGACGGATTCACTTCTTCCTACTCGCTGGATCGCAGCTCCCGACCGGGCAGCGCAGTCACGCCTTTTCGCGACGTGCAGCGTGAGGAAGAAACCCGTCGTGAGCAGCCGTCTTCACCGTCGAGAACCCAAGGTTTAGAAAATACCCCGCAAACCCGTCGCGTGCAGGCCAGCTACGCCAGTAGTGACAGTCTGCCAGCGCGCCCGCAGGACCTGATCAATCATCGGGCGGTGAGCAATCGCGCGGCCCAGGCCTTGGCCAGCTACGCCAACACCGCCAGTTACGTAGGTGAGGCGGATGCGCCGGAAGTTCTCGGCCTCGACCTCTACGCCTAAGACGCTCTTCAGTGCTTCCCTATTACCTCGGCTGCCCTTCATGGAGTGAGTCGGCTTGGCGGGGGGCTCTCTATCCCGACAGTGCTCGCCCGGCGGACTTTCTTGCGCTCTATGCGCAGGTTTTCAACGCCGTGGAGGGCAACACCACTTTTTATGCGCGGCCCTCTGCCGAGACCGTTCAGCGCTGGGCAGCACAGCTGCCTTCAGGCTTTCGCATCTGCGCCAAGTTGCCCCGTGATATCAGCCATGCAGGTAATTTATGCGAGCAGTTGGGCGCTGCGCAGACGTTCCTGCAGTTACTTAAGCCCTTGGGCGCGCGGGTGGCGCCGCTCTGGCTGCAACTTCCGGCCAGCTTCGGGCCGACGCGGCTGGCGGAGCTGGCGGGGTTTCTCGCCGAGTTGGACGGGCTGGTGGCGGTAGAGGTCCGGCATCCGGCCTTTTTTGCCAAAGGCGACGAGGAACGGGTGCTCAACCGCTTGCTCGTGGAGCGAGGCGTCGAACGTATTTGCTTGGACTCCCGTGCGCTGTTCAGCTGCCACTCGACTGCGCCAGCCGTGCTGCACGCGCAAGCGAAAAAGCCGCGGCTGCCGACCCGTCCGACGGCGTTTACGCAATTCCCGCAGCTGCGCTTTATCGGCCACCCCGAGCTGGAGGCCAACGACCGCTTTCTGGCGCCTTGGCTGGAGAAGGTCGCCGGCTGGATCGAGGAGGGCCGCACGCCCTATGTTTTCCTGCATACCGCGGATAACCGTCTGGCACCGCAGCTGGCTCGCCGTTTTCATGCGCAACTGAGCCTGCGGCTGCCAGGTTTGCCGGCCTTGCCTGAGCTCAACTGTGCGCCAGAAGTGGAGCAGCTCGGCCTGCTCTGATCAGTTTACGGTACGTCTTGGCTGAGCCAGGCGCGCAGTCCGGCGACGAAAACTGCGCTAAGGTTTTGGCTTCGAACAGCCGAGCAGACGGAGCCTCGTTATGACATCGCAAGCCAGCCGTGCCCACATCTTCCGCGCTTTGCACGAGCGCCCAGGGGCGTTTGTGATCCCCAATCCGTGGGATGCAGGCTCGGCGAAGATGCTTGCGGCGCTTGGCTTTGAGGCGTTGGCGACAACCAGTGCCGGTCTGGCGTTCTCATTGGGTCGCCCGGATGCCGAAGGCGCCATCCCTCGTGATGACACGCTGGCAAATGCCCAGGCAATAGTCGTGACCACGCCCTTGCCGGTCGCGGCTGA
>JBOICE010000108.1:0-5879 GCA_050739815.1 Pseudomonas sp.
TGTAGCGCTGCAGCGTACCCTGCACGGCACGGGCCGTGTTGTAGTGGTCTTCGCCGACGACGGCGGGGGACAGCTGGCGGCTGGTCGAGTCCAGTGGGTCCACGGCGGGGTAGATACCCAGTGAGGCAATGTCACGCGACAGCACCACGGTGGAATCCAGGTGGGCAAAGGTCGTGGCAGGCGATGGGTCGGTCAAGTCATCGGCAGGCACGTAAACGGCCTGGATGGAGGTAATCAATCCCACTTTGGTGGGGCCATGCCGGGATACGGGTCAAAATGATACTTAAGCGAAAATAAGCTTAAGAATCGATTTCTTATTCCAAAAATAGGGACGACGAAGTAGCTGCGAAGTTCAGTTTGGCATTCCTCGTTAACTCACTTCGGATTCCTGATGACCGCCTTGCATGCTGACCAGTTTGCTCAAGGCCAGCGCCCCCGGCTGGTCCACGGTGGTGATTTCGGTGGCGCTCAGGGTGCTTGAAAGCGCCGGGCTGGCGCCGGTGTAACTGAAGGCGGAGCTGAGCGTGGTCGTGTTCTGCGCGCCCGAGGCGGCGCCTGCCGGCACGAACTGCTTGACGACGAGGCACAGCTTCTGCGCGGCGGTGACGGGGGCGGTGACCTGCGGCTCGCCGGCATCGAGTACGCCGTTGCAGTTGCTGTCCTGGTAGAGGACCTGGCTCCAGGCCGGGCTGGATGGCGTGGCGGCATTGGCGAGCGAAAAGGTGACCTGCCCACCGCTGCCCGTCTGGAAGGTGTGGGCGTAGAACACCGTGGTGCCCGGTTGCGCCGTCTGTGCGCCGTTAGGGGCCAGCGTGTTGGGCGGCGGCAAGTTGGTAACGGTACAAATGATAGCGGTATCGGCAGGATCAATCGTTAAACTGTTTCCTAAGAGTGGCGTGGCGTTACCGCTACAAGATAAATAAGCTGAGGGCGTAATCGGCACTACTTGTACCTGCCCCAAAGGCTTCACTGATGGTCCCTGTTTCACCGGTTGTCGCCAGCTCAAAATTGACCAGCTGTACCGATCTTCAAATGATCAGACCAATTCTCAGATTGACTACAACTGGTAACCCTCATCTAGAGAATTAGGTGGTCATTCCAGTGTCGGAACATGACCTCAAAAATGGTCAATCTGGTATCGGCGCACACAGTTCGGGACCCATGCCATTCGTCCGATCCGGTTTTGGCGAGATGGTGAAGGTGCTCGGCTTAGTCATCCGGAATGATTACCCTGCCAAGGGTGTGTACATAGGAGCCGCGTAGTGCCAGATCCACGCACTACTTCTTCTGTGGCGATGAGTTGCCCTCAGGCAGCACGTCGGCCTGAACTTCGAAGTAAAAGACGATCTCGCGGTGGCTACCCTTACTGATCGTCGTTACCTTGTGGTAGGTCTCACCGTTGTAAGTGGCTTCAATATCAAAGGTGCCCAAGGGCAGGTCGACCAGCAGCCACGGTCCATCGAGCTTGCGCTCGAACACGACATGCTTCTTTGCATCGGTGATTCGCAGTTGCACGTCGGCAAGATAGGCGCCCGACGTCTTGGCGGCGGTGATCAGCCGCAGGCTGTACTTGTCACGCTCGGCTTCGAGGGTACGAATCTCCTGCCGTCCGATACCTCCGTCGACGTACGGCCTGCCGCCTGCAGTCTTGCCACGATCCATCGCATCGGTCAGACTGGCGCCCAGCAAGGCAACCGCACTCAGAGCGCAGATCGCGATGAATCTGGACTTGTTCATTATGAACTCCTTTCGAGAACAGCCTTGCATCTTTGGATCGACGTTCGGCAACAAAAGTTTCAGTCCGACTGCGCCGTCCTTGCGTGCAATCGATCCCTGGCGGTCCGGGCGTGCTGACTTGTGCCCCCATGATCATATTGCGGAGAGGCACAAATATGCGATACGTCGACTGAGCTCATCTGTATTGATCTCCATGGCGTCGTAGCGGCGCTTTATCTTTTCAAATTATAAATTGGTACAAATATAATTACAATAAGCTTGTTTCTACTGTCTCGAGCACGGGGAAACACGGCGCCAAGCGAGCTTGGAGCCCTTCGGGGCTCCTTTTTTATCACCCTCTGATCGGTGCTCGTGGACTCGCGGCAAGTGAATATCTGCCAGCGATACATACAGTGAAGCACTGTGTCCCGCAGCCGTTATCGGCGATAAGGCCGTCTTACTGGAGTTCGCCGCCAACGCAGTCGCCAGCCAATTTCCGCTGGAACAACGCAGGGTGCTCCCACACTTTCCGAACGAATGATCTCAATGTACATTTGTGCAAATTTTATTCCGGCATGATCTTCTCCGAGGTATCGGCAGATGACATTCAAGTTGACCTTAGCTTCGACAAAAAATGGAGATTACAAAATGAAAACCACCAAGGCTTGTTTGCTTGTGTCATGTGTTGTAGCGTTGCTCGCCGGTTGCAGTAGCGCGCCAATGAGCACGACCGCAGCCAGTTCCACCTCGCCATCGCCGGCTTCGGCCCCCGCAGCGCCGAAGCCGACCTCGGCAGTAGCGAGCGTTGTTCTGCCTGCACACCTCGATCCGAAGAGCCCCATCTATACCGACCGCAGTGTCTATTTCGACTTCGATGACTTTTCGATCAAGAAGGATTACACCCAGGTTATTGAGCGGCACGGCCAGTATCTGTCGTCGCACCCCTCGCTGTCGATCAGGGTCGAGGGCAACGCCGACGAACGTGGCAGTGCCGAGTACAACCTCGCGCTGGGCCAAAAACGAGCCCAATCCGTGGCGAAGGCGCTGAGCGTCTATGGCGTCAAGGAATCACAAATGGAAGCCATCAGTTGGGGGAGAGAGAAACCCAAAGCCACGGGACATGACGAGGCCGCCTGGGCACAAAACCGCCGGGTGGACCTGGGCTACCCCAACAAGTGACCGTGAAGCGTAGCCTGCACCCGCTAGTCGGCTACGGTTGCCCCAGCGGAATGCCCGCGCCGCGTTCGTCGACATCCAGCGCGGCGATCAACTTGCCCAAATCTTTGTCCAGGCGCGACAAGGTCTGGGCATCAAGGCTGGCCAGAGCCTGCGGTAGGACGCCAATAAGCGGTCCGGGCGCGCGGCGCAAAACCTTGGCGCCAGCAGGCATAACGCGCAGCTGCACCTCGCGCCGGTCACTGCCGTTCCTCTCGGCGACGACGAGTTCTTGCTCCACCAGCGATTTGATCAGGTTGCTGGCTGTCGACTGATGCACATCCATCGCCAAAGCCAGCTCGTTGATGCCGATGCCAGGCGTGTCGCGGATCACACTCAAGGCCCACAGCTGCGCTCCACCCACGCCAGCTTTCTTCTCGACCTGGCGGAAGTGCGTCTTGACCGCATTGAACACGAGCCGAAAACGCCGCAGCACTCGGGTGCTCGGTTCATCCCGCGGAGGGCTGGCCGCCTTCTTGCGCATTGTTCTCGACCCAGGCGTCTTTATTGCTTCAGTCATCGGCCAATGATAGCGTCCGTCACCCCATTCCCATGAAACACGAGCACCGCATCGCCACCGCGTTCAAAAATGAGTTTGCCGACTGGCGTCATTGGTGGGCCCGCGGTGTGGTGATAGCCGTTGCCGCCGCGGCCGGACTGACGGTCGTCGGCTTCACCTGGCTGACCGAACACGCTCTGCGTCTTTTTTTCGACCTGCGCGCATCGTGGTGGTGGGCACCGCTCGCGTGGACGCCGCTGTCTGCGGCCGCCATCGTGTGGTTCACGCGCCGCTTTGTCCCCGGAACGGCAGGTTCTGGTATTCCGCAGGTGATGGCCGCGCTGGGAGGCAGGTATCGCGCCCGTCTTTAACACGCCACTGGCCGGGGTGATGTTCGCGATCGAGGAACTTTCGCGCTCGCCCGAGCAGCGCAACAGCGGCCTGCTCATGTCCGGCATCGTGCTGGCGGGCTTGATTGCGGTGTCGATGAATGGCAACGCCACCTATTTCGGTGTAATTCGCGTGGCCGAGGTCGGAAGTTCGCTGATCCTGCCGGGGCTTCTGGTGGCGCTGGCTAGCGGCCTGGCCGGTGGCCTGTTTGCGCGGCTGCTGATAAAGTCCCTTGGTGGGCAGTCTCGTGACCGCTTTACTCGCTGGCGCAGGAAGCGGCCAGTGTTGTTTGCTGCGGGCTGCGGGCTCGTGGTGGCGATCATCGGCTTCGCATCCAGCGGTGAGACCTTTGGCAGCGGCTACGCCCACACGCGCGACATGCTTGAGGGCCACGAGACCAGGCCCGCGTTTTATCTGCCCCTCAAATTCATCGCTACGTGGCTGACCTCTTGGTCAGGTGTGCCGGCAGGCATCTTTGCTCCTTCGCTGGCCATCGGTGCCGCCCTGGGCAACGACGTTGCGATGCTGACGCATTACGCGCAGGCATCGACACTGATAGCGCTGGGCATGGCCGGCTTCCTCGCGGCCGCCACGCAGGCGCCGCTGACGGCCTTCATCATCGTGATGGAGATGGTCGACGGCCACGCGATGGTGCTCAGCCTGATGGCCTGCGCACTCGTCGCCAGCGCGGTGTCGCGCGTGCTCAGCCCCCCGCTGTATGGCGCGCTGTCGCACTTTCAGTTGCAACGCCTGCCAAAGCCGCAACAAGAAGAGGGACGCGCAGCAGAGGCCGGAGAAACACTCCCTATATCCGGCTCGAACCGCTGAGCGCTGAGGTGCGCTGTCCGGTACGATCGGACGAATTCCGGGATGCATTCCCACAATTTCTCCAGGCGTGATACATTGGCACGAATGAATAGACGCCGTACCCCATCGAGGATTAGCCTCACGGGGGACCGCCGGATGACGATCGTCAACCTTGCACAGCCGACCTCATGAGATATAACAGCAATAACAGAGGATTGAAAGCTCTGGCGGGAATTGCCGTTATTGCCGCAGCCGCGGGCGCTGTGATGTTTTGGCGAAGCAAGCTAACGCCAGCATCAGCGCCGCAGACCCCCGTTGCTCCCTTGGCCGCCTCAGTGGAGAGCAAGGTCACCCCGGCATTGCCTGAGCCGCCAGCCAAGCACCCAATGGAAGTACCCACCGCAGCGTCACCGATGGCAGCAGCCGACATTGGTACGGCGCTGGAAGACCTACTGGGTCGCAAGGCGGTCTTGTCATTCCTTCAGACCGACGAATTTCCGCGCCGGTTTGTCGCGACCGTGGACAACCTCGGGCGGTCGCACGCGCCGCCCATGTTGTGGCCAGTCAATCCAACGCCCGGGAGATTCACGGTCGAGGAACAGGATGGCGGTCTGGTCATCGGCGCCGACAACAGCCTACGCTATACGCCGTTGGTGCTGCTTGTGGAGACCATCGACATCGGTCGAGTGGTGGACCTCTACATCCGTATGTACCCGCTGCTGCAGCGGGCGTACGAGGAACTCGGTTACCCGAAGCGCTACTTCAACGACAGGCTGGTTGAGGTGATCGAGCAGTTGCTTTCCACGCCGGACGTCGCCAATCCTATCAAGGTGGAGCTGACCGAAGTCAAGGGCCCCATTCCGTCGGTCCGTCCCTGGGTTCGGTACCAGTTCGCCGATCCCGCACTGGAGTCGCTTTCGGCCGGACAGAAGATCCTGCTGCGCATCGGGCCGGTGAACGAACGCCGGCTGAAGGCGAAACTGGCCGAGATCCGTCAAGAGCTTACTAAGCGTGTGACAGCGCGGTAGCACGGCTATTGGCCGCCCGGGCAGGTCGAGGGCTCGTACGGATTCGGACCGGCATCCGCAACAACAATCGCCCATGAAGCAAGCAGACGTTACAAAGGACATCGATGCTCGAACTCTTCCCCGCCGCCGCCGACCTGGCCTGGCCGTTCGTCGTCGCGCTCGCATGGGTGGCGGGCGAGCTGGGGCACCGCTGGATCACCCTACCACGCATCAGCATGTACGGG
>JBOICE010000109.1:0-10843 GCA_050739815.1 Pseudomonas sp.
TAGCTCGGCAGCACCTCGGCCAGCTCGGCACGCTGGCCGTCGGCCAGCTTCGGCAGGCTCAGGCCGTTACGCTCGGCATAGTCGGCGATCAGCCCGGCATCACCGCCAGAGCAGGCCAGCGCGGCCACGCAGGTAATGGTCAGTTCGCGGTTGGTGGCGATGAACACCGCATCCGGCCCACAGGGCAGGTCCGCCACCGAACGCACGCAGGGGACGCCTTCGAGGCTGTCGTGCTGCGGGTTGACCAGCCACAGCTGGCCTTGATAACCACCCTCGGCGCAGCGCTTGAGCGCGCGCGCCATGCTGCGCCCGCCGATAAAGGCGAGGTGTTTCGGCGCGAGCAGGCGTTTGAGGTTGTCTCTGATTCGTGCAAGGTGCTGGGACATGCTTGTTCTCCGGCCCGATCAGCGCAGCAGCGGCCGCAGCAATTCGCGGGAAATGATGTGGCGCTGGATTTCCGAGGTGCCTTCCCAAATCCGCTCGATCCGCGCGTTGCGCCAGATGCGTTCGACCGGGCCTTCGTCCATCAGGCCCATGCCGCCGAAGATCTGCACCGCTTCGTCGGCGACCGTGCCGAGGGTTTCGCTGGCGAACAGCTTGGCCATGCCGGCCTCGCCGTCGGTCATGCTGCCCTGGTCCATCTTCCAGGCGGTGTGCAGGGTCATTAGCTCGGCCGCGCGAATCTGCGTGGCCATGTCGGCGAGCTTGAAAGAGATGCCCTGGTAAGTGCCGATCGGCTGGCCGAACTGCTTGCGGTCCGCCGCCCATTGCAAGGACACGTCCAGCGCGCGTTGGGCCTGGCCGACGCAGTTGGCGGCGACCATCACGCGGCCGGCGGTGAGCCAGGCGTTGGCCACTTCCCAGCCCTTGCCGACTTCGCCGAGCACCTTGGAGGCCGGCACGCGGCAGTCGTCGAAGAACAGCTCGTAAGTGTGATAGCCACGGTTGCTGACGCATTTCGGCCCGCGGCGGATGGTCATGCCCGGCGTGCCCTTGTCCACCAGGAAGGAGGTCACAGCGTTGCGCTTCTTGCCGTTGTGCTCGTAGGTATCGGTGACCGCGAAGACGATGGCAAAGTCGGCATGCCCGGCGTGGCTGATGAAGTGCTTGCTGCCGTTCAACACGAAGTCGTCGCCGTCGCGCACCGCGCGGGTCTTGATCGCATTGGCGTCAGAGCCGGCGCCCGGTTCGGTGAGCGCAAAGCAGTCGATCTTCTCACCCTGCACGCTTGGCAGCAGGTAGTCCTGAATCTGCTCGCCCTTGCAGGCCATCAGGATCTTCGACGGCCGCGCGACGAACACGTGCAGCGCCCAGGAGACCTTGGACAGCTCACGCTCGATCAGTGCCTGGGACAGGTAGTCGAGGCCGCCGCCACCGACTTCCTCGGGCATGTTGAAGGCATAGAAACCGGCGGCGATGGCCTTGCCGCGAATCTGCGCGGCCAGTTCCGCGGATACTGAATCGGCGCGGTCGACCGCCTCTTCATGGGGCAGCAGTTCTTTGTCGACGAAGCTGCGCACCGCATCGACCAGCATTTCTTGTTCTTGGCTCAGTTGGAAGTTCATCGTGGTTACCTGTCGCGGCGGGCTGAGATCAGCGGCCGATGAAATTGGGGGCGCGTTTTTCTATCGCCGCACTCAGGGCTTCTGCGCCATCGCGGCTACGACCGCAGAGCAGCCCGGCGGCAAGCTCCGCCTCCAACTGCTCAGCCAGCGTGCGCTGTGCTCCGTCGCGCAGCAGGGTCTTGGTTTGGGCGAAGGCGAAGGTCGGGCCGCTGGCCAGCTCCGCCGCCTCGCTAAGCAGCGCCTCATCGGCACACAACTGACTGACCAGACCGACTCCGTAGGCGCGTTCGGCGCTCCAGAGTTCATCGAGAAACAGCAAGCGCTTGGCCTGTTCGCTACCGATCAAGCGCGGCAAGTGCCAACTGGCGCCGGCGTCCGGCGAGTAGCCCATGCTGGTGTAGCCCGCCTTGAAGCGAGCGGACTGCGCGGCCAGGCGAAAATCACAACACAGCGTCAGGTCCATCCCGGCACCGACGGCCGGGCCGTTGATGGCGGCGATGGTCGGTTTATCCAGGCCGTGCAGGCGGGTCATCAGGGCGTGGGCCGCTTGCGTCCAGCCGTAGCTCTCCAGCGCGCCATGCGCTTCGGCCTCGGCCCATTCGGCGAGGTCGGCGCCGGCGCAGAAGCTGCGGCCGTTGCCGGTCAGCACCAGCACACGCACGGCCGGGTCGGCATTCAGCTCATCCAGCAAGGCGTG
This sequence comes from Pseudomonas sp., assembly GCA_050739815.1. Taxonomy (GTDB): domain Bacteria; phylum Pseudomonadota; class Gammaproteobacteria; order Pseudomonadales; family Pseudomonadaceae; genus Aquipseudomonas. Next base: position 2,263 of record JBOICE010000109.1, read on the forward strand.
CAGACCTTTCAGCGCGGGGATGTCCAGCGCATTGCGCTGTTGCGGACGATTCAGGGTAATCCTGGCAATGCCGCCTTCCACCCGAGAGATCAAAGCCGATGGGGGACTCATACAGCCCTCGCGTTGTTGTACTTGTGATGAGGTTGGAGCGATCAATTGCACCGACCAGATACTAAGCAACCGTTCAACAAGGCCACAATCTACCCAAATGGGGTATGCCATCCCTCGTCTACCCACGCAATATAATGTTTTAAAATGATTTATCGGCTTTACACAAACAGCTAAAGCGCGCCCAGCGCCGGGCTAATGACCCGAACTCGTCGTGGGTAACACCAAACACAAAAAGCGCGACCAACGCACATGCCGAGTCGACGGGCGTCAGGGCAACGGCGCACTTACCCTATTTTCAAACTCTACCGGTCCTACCCTGTGCTGTAGGTTTTTCGCTTGATCAGCTCCCGCTTGAGCAACTGCAGGAAGCACTCCGCCACCGCGTTGTCGTGGCAGTTGCCGCGCCGACTCATACTGCCGATCAGCTTGTTAGCCTTCAGAAAGCTCTGCCAGTCGAAGCTACTGAACTGGCTGCCTTGGTCTGAGTGAATCATCACTTCCTGTTCTGGCTTGCGGCGCCATCCAGCCATCAATAGTGCTTCGACCTTTCCGCCGAGCATAAAAAAACCGCAGCCTTAGGCTGCGATTTCTGGTCTTGCGGTAACGCTTAGTGTGCGAACAACGAGCCGCCTACTTTGCCGGCCAGCCTCTCAGGTTTGATCAGGAAACGAGCCAGTGCTGGCAGCAGCCACAACGCCCCGAACATATTCCAGAGCAACATGAAGGTCAGCATCAAGCCCATGTCGGCTTGGAACTTGATCGCGGAGAAGATCCAGGTCGCCACCCCGATCGCCAGGCATAGACCGGTGAACAGCACTGCTTTACCTGTCGACTTCAGCGTTTGGTAGTAAGCCTCTTGCAACGGCATTCCAGCCCGCAGGAAGCTTTCCAGACGGGTGTAGATATAGATGCCATAGTCCACGCCGATACCTACGCCCAGGGCGATTACCGGCAATGTCGCAACCTTCACACCAATGCCCAAGTAGGTCATCAGCGCATTGCCCAGTACCGAGGTGAGAACCAGCGGCAGGACGATACACAGTGTTGCCGCAACGGAACGGAAGGTGATCATGCACATCACGGCGACGCAGATATACACCAGGATCAGGATGGTCAGCTCGGACTCCTTGATCACCTCGTTGGTGGCCGCCTCAATCCCAGCGTTACCCGCCGCCAGGAGGAACTCCAACCCTTCCTTGTTGTGCTCCTTGGCGAACGCTTGTACCGCACTTACAGCACGATCCAGGGTTTCGGCCTTGTGATCATTGAGGAACACCAGCACCGGCGCCAAGGAGCAATCGGTGTTGAACAGGCCATCGGCACGCGCGATGGAATTGTTCAGCACGTCTTTGTTGCGCGACAGGGTTTCCCACTTCAGGTTGCCCTCGTTCATCCCCTTGATCATCTGCTTCGACACAGTGACCAAGGAGATCGCCGATTGCACCCCTTCGGTGTTCGTCATCGTCCACATCAGCTCATCGATCGGCTGCATGGTTTCATGGATCGAGCAACCTTCGGCGGCCGTCTTGACCATCACCACCAGCACATCCGAACTGGTCGAGTAGTTGTTGATGATGAATTGATTGTCCAGGTTGTAGCGCGAGTCCGGACGCAGTTCAGGTGCACCCTGATCCAGGTCACCAATCTTCAAGTTATGCCCGTACCACAGGCCACCGGCAAAGGCCGCCAAGGCAATGACCACCGAGATCGGCGCAACCACAGGGTGAGCGAAGTTCGACAGCAAGCGCCAGAACGGATGTTCGCGCACCGCATCTTTCTTGCTGCGCTCGACCGACTTCTTGCTGATGCCGACATAGGAGATGGCCACCGGCAAGAGTATCAGGTTGGTGAAGACGATCACCCCCACGCCGATGGAAGCACCGATTGCCAGCTCACGAATCACGCCGATGTCGATGATCAGCAGGGTGATGAAGCCCACGGCATCGGCCAGGATCGCAATCGCTCCGGGCAGGAACAGCTGGCGGAAGGTGCGACGCGCGGCGGTCAAGGCGTTATCCGCATCGCTCGACTGCAAGGCAATCCCGTTGATTTTCTGCACCCCGTGAGAGATGCCAATCGCGAAGATCAGGAACGGCACCAGCATCGAGTACGGATCCAGCCCGAAACCTATTGTGTGCATCAGCCCCAACTGCCAAATCACAGCCACCAAGGTGGTGGAAAGTACGGCGATGGTGCTGCGGATACACCAGGTGAACCAGTAGAGCAGAACCAGAGTGATCAGGAAGGCAACACCGAAGAACGCCACCACCATGATCAGTCCATCGATCAAGTCGCCGACCTTCTTGGCGAAACCAACGATGTGAATCTTCACATTCGGGTTTTGCGCTTGGTACTTGTCACGGATTTTCGCTTCCAGTTCGTGGGAGAACTGCCGGTAATCGAGCTTGAGCAGCGTGCCTTGGTCGTTCGGGTCCGGGTAAGACTCAAGCAACGGCACGTCGACGATGCTCGATTTGAAATTGTTCGAGACCAGACGGCCAATCTGCCCAGACTTGAGCACGTTATTGCGCAGTTCTTCGAGGCTGTCGGCGGAGCCATCGTAAGTCTGCGGGATAACTTCGCCACCGGCGAAACCTTCCTCGGTCACTTCGGTCCAGCGCACGCTCGGGCTCCACAGTGACTTCAGCCCCGAACGATCGACGCCAGGAATATAGAATACCTCGTCATGCACCTGACGCAGGGTCTCCATGTACTCCTTGCTGAAAATGTCGCCATCCACGGCTTCCACCGAAATACGCACGGTGTTGCCGAGGTTAGCCAGATCGTTACGGTGCTCGAGCATCTTCTGAATGAATGGATGCTTAAGCGGGATCATCTTCTCGAAGCTGGTGGAAGGACGCACCTGCAACGCTTGGTAGAACAAGAAGATACTCACCAGCAGACAGATCAAAATCACTGCTGGGCGGTTGTTGAAGATCAGGCGCTCAAGAAAAGTCGCCTTATCCTGGTGATGGTCACTCATCGTACTCATACCTCAAAAACCCCGGCTTATTATTTTTGGCCTAGATCAGGTTGGCCTAACTCAGCACCAGTCGGCGAGGAAACATGCACGCCGCCTTGCCCCACCAGGATCAGGTTGCCATTGTCATCCGCAGTCACGCCGGCCAAAGACAAGCGATCCGGGCGATTGAGCAGGCTGAAGGTCCGGCCGTTATCGGTACTCTTGAGTACGCTGCCGCCATGCCCCACTACAACCAGTGAGCCGTCTTGCAGCAAGGCGCCACTGGACAGGCCAAACTCCAGCGAACCACGCGCAGACTTCACGGTGATGGGTTGCCAGGTGCTACCGAAATCCGTCGAGCGAAACACATTCCCGCGCAAGCCATAAGCCAGCAAAGTGCCCGGCTGACCGGTCCCCAGCACACCAAACAGCGACCCCTCGTAAGGGCCTTTAATGGTTTCCCAGGTTTGCCCCCAGTCGGTGGAGCGGAACATGCTGCCCATTTCACCCACGGCAAACAGACCGGAGTCCTTAACCTCAGTGATGGCATTCAGGTGGTAGCCGTCCGGGTTATCCATGCGATCACTGACGTCTTCCCAGGTCTTGCCGCCGTCGGTTGTTGTGAACAACGCACCGTAAGCCCCTACGACAAAACCGGTGTTTTGATCCTTGAACCAAACATCCAGAAAAGGCGCACCTTCTTCGCGCTCTAGATCACTGAACTGCTGAACCCAAGTGGTGCCGCCATCTTCGCTAGCAAGAATCTGCGCATCATGGCCAACAGCCCAGCCATGCTTGTCATCAACGAAGTAGAGCGCAGTAAGCATCTGCCGAGTCGGCACCTTGGCCTGTGTCCAGACCTTGCCGTTATCATCGGAGTAAAGGATGTGGCCACGATCACCCACTGCCACCAAGCGCTTGCCCGCATGGGCTACATCCAGCAGCAGAGCACTCACGGCTTTCGGCGACTCAATGGAATAGGCAGTTGCTGCATCGGCCGCGCCTTGTGCCTGCAGTGGAGCTGCGGCAAAGCTCAGAACAGACAACACACTACACAGCGAAAGCACTTTAGCCAGCGGCGAGTGGAAGCGGAACGCCGGTGCGCGAAGGAAGTTCATAGCTTCACCGGACTGGGTGCGCCGCATGACGGGCTCACTCATACACCTTTCCCCTTTATTGTTATGGGTCGGTCTGTGATATAGCAGACCGCCTATCCTATCCAGCTTTCGAAAGGCCTGACAATCAACATGACGTTATGTTTTGTTAAGGCAAACACGCATGATCGACACGTTATTCGATTCCCTGATGCAGAAAGGCCGCTACTACTGTAGCGGCCTTTCTGCAACACTACACAACCGAAGCTGTGATGACTAGGATCAACGCGTTCCGCGGCGACGCAGCGCTGCCGGCTTAAAGTAGCCGTCGTCTGGAATCGGCTGACTGAAGTCGATGGTAGTCGGCTCTTCGTTATCCAGATTCTGCACATGGTAACGACGCGCCTGCAGATCGTGGAACACATCCAGCGCAGACCAGGTGGTCGGCAGCTCGTAGTAGTTCTTCAGATAAGCCAAGGACACACGCCACAGTTCACCACGACCATCGTACTGATCCACTTCAGCCGCCTGCCAGCTGTCCTCATCAAGGAACAGGGTGCGCTTGGAGTAGATGTGACGGGCGCCAGCTTTCAAGGTGCCTTCCACCACCCACACACGGTGCAACTCGTTACGCGTCAGCGCCGGGTTCAAATGCCCAACCTGCAGCAGATCCGCGTACTTCACTTCGGCACTGGTGACTTTGTAGTTGTTGTAAGGAATGTAGATTTCCTTCTTACCTACCAGCTTCCAGTCGTAACGATCCGGAGCACCGTTGAACATGTCGGTGTCATCGGCGGTACGCAGGCCATCGGCCGCAGCAATCGGAGTGTCGTAGGCCAGGTTCGGCGCACGACGAACGCGGCGCTGACCGGCGTTATAGCCCCACGCCTGACGCGGCTCCTTCACTTGATCCAGGGTCTCGTGCACCAGTACCGCGCCACCAGCCAAACGCGCCGGACTCTTGGTGAAGGACAGGTAGTAGAACATGATGTTGTTCAGATCGGCGTACGAGTTCTTAGGGTTGTAGAACTTGAACATCGCCTCTTGTTGCGAGGTCACCAGCGTGAAGGCACCGTTACGCTGAACGGCCACTTCGGAGGCACGGCGAACGATGTAAGTACCACGGTAGCGAGCGATGTGGTTCCACACCGCCTCCACGCCATTCTGCGGAATCGGGAACGGGATACCGCCGTAAGCGTCGGCAAAACCGTTACCGCCGTCCAGCAGCTTGGCGGAAGTCGCATTCTTCACGCTGTTGTCATACACCCACTGCGGCGCGGAGCCGGAGCGGCGGGTTTGGTACACCGGCATTTGGTAGCTGTTCGGATAAGCATTGAACAGCGCAATCTGACCTGGCGTCAGGTTGGCCTTGTACTGATCCAGATTGGCTTTAGTAATGGTGAACAGCGGCTTGTCACCCGAAAACGGATCCGGGTGGTGTTGGCCAGGTGTCTTGTATTCAGCCGGCGCCTTGGTGATACCACCGGTCCACGCCGGGATAGTTCCGGCTGAGTTGCCAGCTTTCTCAGCACCAAAGGGGGTCAGGCTAGTGCCCAACTTGGCCGCTTCTTGCGACGAGACCGCCGCCAGAGCGCTACCAGCAGTCAGCGCCAGAGCAATCGCGGCGCCAATCAGCGTGTGCTTTTTCAGCATCATATTTCTCCGTGATAAATCATCGACCGAGCGCCCGTAGACGCCCGGTATTTTTCTAATAGGGTTTAGAACGAGTACTTGACGTTGACACCAACGTTGTCGCGGTCACGACCCGAGTTGTTCTGGCCACCACCGTAGAACTCGGTGTACTGCAGTTCGGCTTCCAGGCTGTTCAGATAGCTGGCCTTGACACCCAGGGTGTAAGCCTTGCGGCCCTCGATGAAGTTACCGGTCTGGTAGGAGTTACCCTCGAAGTCGTCTTTGTAGACGGCATAAGGGGAAACGTTCACGCCGGCGTAGACGTCGTTCCAGGTGCCGCTAAGCAGCAGGGTATAGCCGTAAGCATTCTTGTTGACTTGATCGTCACGATTACCGCCGCTGACATAGGAGCTGTTACCGCGGCCGGAAAAGTAACGATTGGAGCCGTCGAAAGCCTGATATTGCAGGTCGTCGCCGCGCAAGTGCTCGGAAGCCAATTCGGCAACGCCGAACAGCGAGTCGAAGCTCAGGGTCGGACCGAAGTTGTAGATAGCACCCAACGAGGTGTTGAAGGCCTCGACGCGCTCGGAGTTATGGATCTGATCGGTGATCCGCACGTCTGTGCCGCCGATGTTCACCACCTGCCCATCGGCCAGCGGAGCCGCCTGACCCAGCAGATCACCGAGCAGGTCGTTGGTGGTGGCGACGCCGATCGGCAGGTTCGGCCGGTAGCTCAGCTCACCGAATACCGAGGCTTCACCCAGGGTGGTGTTGAAGCTCATGCCGTACATGCGGATGTCTTCGGCATACTCACGGCGAGCAGTCACCTGGTTGGCCACATCGACTGCCGCCGCACCATTGACCAATCCAAGGACCTGCGCCGCCGCGGGGGAGATGGCAGCGGCATCAACCAGATCTGCGTAGCTGTCGAAGCCGCCCAGACCGGCGAGTTCGTCGATTTCCAGACCGGCATAGCTGCTATTGAGGCTGGCGTTGATGGTCGGCTCTTTCGCGTGGTAATTGACGAAATAGAGGCCGAATTCGGTGGAGTTCAGCTCCTCGGCGATATAGCGGAAGGCCGCGCCGAATTGACCATCGTTCTTGGCATTGATGTCCGAACCGACATTGGCAACCTTGAAAGTGCCATTGCTGTTGAGGAACTCGGTGCCCTGCAGACCACCGACATGGGCACCGGCCAGCGCCGGATAGAGCGACTGGAACAGCGGATTGCTCAGCGCAGCGACCGTGGTGTAAGCGGTGTTGCCGCCTTCGGCGAACAGGTCGGTTTCAGAGAAATAGGTGCCGACCGGATCAATCGCGGTCTCCTTCCAGTTCCACTGGTAGAAGGCTTCCATCGACAGGCTGTCGGTAAGGCCGACGTTGAAGCTCAGCGCCTCAACCGGCACCAGCACTTCTTTCAACTCAGAGCCCGGCAGGCGGAACTTGGCGGCATCCACCGGGTTGGTGGTGTTCACGCCGCCACGATAGAAGATGCCCTCGCCCCAGTTGAATACTTGGTTACCAATACGACCGGTAACCGGCATATCGGCGATATCCCAATTGCCGTACAGGTAGGCGTCGAGAATCTGTGCATCGGTGCCCGCTTTATCACGAGTGGCATCGGTGAAGCTGTTGTCTTTCGGGAAGTTCTGGCTCGGCTGGACCGGGTTGTTGTTGTCCAGGTAGTCATTGCGCTTATCCATGATCTGCGTGTCATAGAAAGCGGTGCCACGAATGAAAACGCCATAGTTCTGGTAAGTCGCTTCCAAGTCGGAAGTGATCTTGTAAACCTCGGAAACCAAGCCGGTATCGAAATTGCGATTACCGTCGTTGGTGTTGATATCGTCGTTGGTTTTGTCGCGACCCTGCACACGCCACAACTGACCGTAGGACACCGTGGTATCGATGGAACCGCTGACTTCATTGTCGGCAAAGCTAAATTCCACCGCCTGGGCTTGAGCTGCGACCAGCAGCGGCAGGATACCGGCAAAGGCAAAACCAGCCTTGGACGGCGCGAAACGCAACATAGGATTACGGGACTTGAATTCCATCGAGACCTTACTCCGTGGACAGATCATTCTTTTTATTGAGCCCCAAACTAGGAGGGGCTCAGCACAGCCGCGCTCGTGGCGGTCTTTTAGTTGATCGGAAGAAAGATCCCCCAACGCGCTTGACGCACACCCCAGGGCTATAAGTGCACCAATACAGGGCCAAATCCTTAGCTCCGTTGCAACCATGGTGCCAAACGGTCGTTTTAATTCAATAAAACGGCGCCAACAAATTGTGAATGAGAGACCGTTTTGTGACTGATCATCCACCGACCAACTCACTCATCATTAAGCGGATAGCTGCGCAATTTGTCCTACGATCTGGCGCGTATTGTCACTCAAGGCCACACCGCAAAAAATTCTTGTCCACGCCAGCAATGCGCAGTCAAGCCAAAACCCCCAACCTTAAGAGGGTTAGCGAATAAGCTGAAAGCTGGTTATTTCTATAGGTAACAAAAAGTGTTACCGGCGCTTGGCCAGTAACACTCTTGAGAGGCAGGACTCGCCTTAGGCTAGGCTTTTACTCACGACTTCGTAGACGTCGCTGGAGAGCTCTCCCGAGGCCAGGATTCGCTCTAGTTCTGTCTTCATCAGCGCTTGGCGAGAGGCGTCGTATTTGCTCCAGCGTGTCAACGGCCCCAACTGGCGAGAGGCAATCTGCGGATTGAGGGCGTTGAGCGTAATAACCAGATCCGCCAGGAAGCGATAACCCGCACCGTCTGCTCGATGGAAGT
>JBOICE010000110.1:0-2385 GCA_050739815.1 Pseudomonas sp.
TGGCCTTATCGAGGGGGGCTGGCAATGGCTCAGATGAGCCCGCTATTGGCTCTCAGCGGGCGGTTGGCGTGACAAGAGCACGTTGAGCAAGTTGTCCTGAAAGTTGATGTTGCTGGTCAGTAACGCATGGTCCTCGCATAAGAAGAACGCATAAGCCACTGGCAGAAAGCTGTCCTCATTTTGTGGCGCGCCCGGGTCCAGTGTCTCGCGTGCCAGCAGAGACGGCTTGGTGACGCGGCCATCGCCGGGCTCGATCATCAGCTCCTCGTAGGGCACATCGGGCCGGGGAGCCGCAATGTCCGATGGTGTGAGTCGCACCGTGTCGCGTCCATTGAGCGGCTCCACCAGCAGCCGTGCCGGCGTCATGTGACAGCCACCGCCAAAGAGCACGTAGCGGATCGGCGACACCGGCTCGGCCACAGACAGCATCCAGGCCAAACGCCGTGCACGCTCCAGGTTATAGGCGAAATAGCGCTGCAGCGTCGACGCGTCGGCGGCGCTGGCCATACTGGGTTCGTAGACCGACCAAGCCATGCGCTGCCAGGTTTTGGGGGCGAACAAGTCGTCGTGGCGAGGCTTGCCCTCTATATCCACCAACCAGGTGTTGAGCGGGTGGGGAAATAGCTGGTAGCCGCTGGGAAAGGTGGCCAGAGTGCGCGGCGAAATACGGTTCCACACGACCTTTTCGCCACTGATGAAAGCGTGCAATGAGCTGACCGATCCCAGGTTGGGCGTGCCCAACAACACCAGTTTGCGCACCCGCTGCGCCCCGTCCATGGTCACCTGGTGGGGCGCGCCGTCCAGCACATCGCGGGTACCAAAACGCAGGTAGTAGCGCGCGATCAAGCCGCCCATGCTGTGCGCCACCACATCGACGCGTAAAGTCGGATCGGCGTAATCACGGCGCACGGCCTCAATCAACCGATCCAGTGCCTGCACGCTGTGCAAGGTGTCTTGACGCCAGTCGTAGGAAAGGACGTAGTAGCGTCGCTCGCCCTTGCGCGCCGGTGTCCCGGGCTGGGCACGCGCATAGCCACCAAATTGCGTCAAGGTTCGTAAAATTGGCCGGTAAAAGTCGCGCCGCAGCGCCTGCTCGGCAATGCCCGAAGCTTCCAGCCTCGAAGGCCGTGGCGTATTCGTTTGCGGGTCGATTTCAAGGGCCAGCTCTGGGTAAGACGAGAACAGAATGCGCCACCACGGCCCCGGCCAAATCTCTTCGCCGCTGACCCGGTCGCGCAAGCGGGTGCCAAAGGCCCCCGGGATCAAGATCACCGGCGCGGTTTCGGCGTCGGTGGTGCTGAGTTGGTAGAGCCGCTTCAGGTCGGGGCGCGGTGACTCGTTGCAGCCCAACAGGCCCGTCGCAAGCACCAACATGGCGATCAGCCTTGCTACAGACTGCGCCAGACCCCACCGGACAGAACTGTCAGGGTGCATGAGCGAAGCCCCGAGGCGAAGGCAAGCTTCAGGCCGGACCCCATGGCGTTGACCGCACAGACCCCGGCATCGACGAAGCCCAGCGCAAGCGCGACGAAGCTTGCCACCGTCGAGGCTGCCGTTAGCGCCATTGCCGCTTACAGTGGTCATGAGCACGCTCCTTTAGTGTTGGCGGCATCTTGACGTTATGAATCTAGTGCGCGGCGAAACCCTCGGCAATCATTCAGTTAAATGGATGAATTCATTTGGCCATGCGGCCCTCTCCCCAGCGAGCTTGGGAAGCCGTTTTGTCTGCACCTTTGAGGAAGCCCTCAGAAAAGACTTCCTGATTCTGGTGAAATATGCCCATGCCGTTCCGCGAGTTTCCCGATGAAGCAGATGACCTTCGCCGACGCCGAGTACGCTGGAAAGTGCAAGCAGAGAGGTGCGCCTGTAATGCGGAGAATGGCTACCGCGAGGTGCTCGCGGCGGCTAAAAACACAAAATCAGCGGCTTATTTGATCGTTTTTTGATCGATGCACTATTTTTTAAATCGCTGATAGCGAAATGGCCTGAAAACATCGGACTACTTCAGATCATCCTTAAGCAACATCGGCAAAGGAGAAGTTTGAGATGCAACTCATCACTGTGAAAATCGATAAGCCGGAAGCGACGAACTTCATTTTTGGTCAGACGCACTTCATCAAGTCCGTCGAAGATATCCACGAAGCGTTGGTCGGTGCCGTGCCCGGCATCAAGTTTGGCGTGGCCTTTTGTGAAGCCTCCGGCAAGTGCCTGGTGCGCTGGTCCGGCACCGATACCGCCATGATCGAACTGGCCCAGAAGAATGCGCAAGCCATCGCCGCCGGCCATAGCTTCATCATCTTCCTCGGGGACGGCTTCTATCCGCTGAACCTGTTGAACACAGTCAAAATGGTTCCAGAGGTCTGCCGTATTTTCTGCGCAACAGCC
>JBOICE010000111.1:0-3237 GCA_050739815.1 Pseudomonas sp.
CGCAAGTGATCGGTACGCAGTCACCGTTCGAGGTGCTCACGCTTGCGCATGAGCCGGTCACCCTGAGCCGGCCACTGGTATTTGGCCCGGCAGCGAGCGCGACTGCCGACTTTGCCTCGCGCTGGGAGCAGCAGCTGCGCGCGCGTGAGCGCGCCTTCGCCGGTGTCTCGGCGCCGGAAGCACCGTTTGCCATGAAGTTGCGCGCACGTGCGCCTGAACTTGGTGATCGTTCGGATTTCAAGGTGTTCGACAAAAACAACCGCTTTGTCACCGTGACGGCCGAGGTCAAGGCCATATCGCAGCGCGCCATTATCTATCAGGACCTGGAAGCACCGCCCGCCGGCTTCACTACTGCACAATTCCAGCAGCTGGGAAGCTCCTTCGATTCACCCTCATACGAAGTTGACGTCTCGGTCTTCGGCGAGCCCACGGATATCGATGCCAACGGGAAGGTCGTCATTCTTCTGACGCCCGTGGTCAATGCGTTGACACCGCGGGGTGCTGGCGGATACGTGGCGGGCTTTTTCTTCGGCTGTGACCTGCATACTGCGGCGGTGTGCTCGGGCACGAATTCCGGTGAGATCTTCTACATGTTCGTGCCTGATCCCAACGGTGTTCATAGTGATCAGCGATCGCCTCAGCTGGTCATGAACGCTTCACTGCCGGTGCTGGCCCACGAGTTTCAGCACATGATCAGTTTCGGCGCGCGCAGGTCACTCGATGCGCTCTGGTTGTCGGAAGGTTTGGCCCATCATGCCGAAGACCTGGTGGCCGACGAGTACCGGCGCCGCGGCGATAACAACAATGCTGCCCTTTTTGCCAGTCAGAACTACGCTCGCGCCACACTTTTTCTGCGCGACTCCGCACGCATCGGCCTGCTGTCCGAAGAGTTGCCGGGTACTCTGGAGATTCGCGGCGCCGCCTGGCTGATGGTGAAATACCTGGCCGGCCAATACGGCGGGAATACGTTGCTGCGCACCCTGGCGCGCTCGGCGACATCAGGCCCTCAAAACGTAACGGCTGCTATCGGCCAGCCCTGGCCCACGGTTCTCTCGGACTGGGCCGTCGCACTCTGGGCCGACGATGCTCCGGAGCTCGCAGGCGTTCAGCTCAATGCGCGCTACACGTTTAGCAACATCAACCTGCGCACTGCGCTCGGCCCGCCTTATCCTTTGGCGGCGCGCCGCATGGCCTTGTTCACGAACCTGTATGCGCGCACGATCCCCGCGTCCTCGCAGCGCTTCCTGCTGCTGGACGCCGCAGGGGCAGTGGGGCCGATCAACATGATCGTCAGCGGCGAGCTTGGTGGTCCATTTGCCACGGCCGCTGCAGCACAGCTCACGCTCCTGCGGGTTCGCTAGGCACCCACAGGCGTATTTCGGTCCGCGGCCCGGCGTGACTGCGCCAGTGTCACGCCCCCAATGATGGTCGCGGCGCCGGCCAGCTGGCCGACACTCGGTGTCTCGTTCAGCCACAGCCAGGCCACCAGCAGCGTCACGGCCGGGACCAGGTTCGAGTACGTCGCCGTGCGCGTATTTCCCAGCTCGCGCACGCCGTTGTACCAGATCAAGTAGGCCGCGCCGATGCTGAGCACACCCGCATAGACCACAGCCAGCCAGATGCCCGGACTCAGTCGCTGCAGTTGTGCGCGCGCGATGTCCGGCAGCCCAACCAGGAACACGCCAAGCGAGCCGATCCACAGTGTCCAGGCCGTGACGGGCACAGGCCCGTACCGTTGCACGAGCCTGCGGCTGCCTACCGTGTAAATCGCCCAGGAAATCGAGGCACTGAGCAGCAGCAGTGCACCGATCCGCGTGCCCCGCGCAGCGCTGGGATCGTGCTCGCCAAAGAGCACAACCAGAGAGATGCCGATCAGCGTGCAACAAACGCCAATCCAGACGCGCGGCCGGATGCGCTCATGCCCCAGGGTGGCAGACAGAATTGCCGTGATGAGCGGCGTTCCGGCCAGCATCAGACTTGCCGTTCCGGCCCGGGTCTGATCGAGCCCGAAAATAAAGAACTGCTGATAAACCAGATTGCCCAGCACACCCAGTACGATGACGCGCAGGTAGTCGGACCGGGCCGGCATGGGCACGGGGCCGCTGCGCCGCAGCAGCACATACAGGGCAGCGCAGGCCAGCGGAAAGCGCAGGCCATTGAAGGCCAGCGGTGAAAGGTGCCGCAGCGCAATCTTGGCGACCGAGAAATTGACGGCCCAGATGATGACCATGAATAACAGCGCAATGTGCGCTCTCAGCCGCCGGCGACGCTGCTCCGTTTCCGCACTCGATGGTCCCGTGCTGCTCATCACTGCCTTGCCCGCGCTGCTCGCCACCAGGCCCTCTTGTCCGCGTCCGTTCGCGCGGAAGTAAGCGCCCCTCCTCTCCGGATGCAAGGCACAACTTGCCAGCCGCAAGCAGCCGCGGCTAACCTTTCCGCCACCAATGAGCGGAGGTGTGTCCGTGGTCGCTGCAGTTGTTCTGATCCAGGCCGAGCGCGATCACATCCCAAAGGCCGCGCGCGCCATTGCCGAGCTGGAAGGCGTAGCCGAGGTCTATTCGGTGGCCGGCGATTGGGACTTGATCGCCATCCTGCGCGTGCCCGAGTGGGAGCAGATCGCCAGCGTCGTTACCGAGCAGCTGGCGCGCGTTCCCGGCATTGTGCGCACTAACACGCTCGTTTCCTTCCGCGTTTTTTCGCGCAAGGATCTGGAGAGCGCTTTTGACATGTTCGAGTAGAAGCGATGAGTGCACTCTTTGAAAACAAACGGGTCCTCGTGTTCGGCGTGGCCAACGAGCGCAGCATTGCCTGGGGAATAAGCCAGGCCTTCCACGCGCACGGCGCTCAGCTGGCTTTTACCTACGCCGGAGAAGTGCTGGAAAAACGGGTGCGCCCGCTGGCCGAAAGCGTAGGCGCGCAGCTCATTCTGCCCTGCGATGTCACCGACGATCAGCAGATCACCGCGGTCTTCGAGCAGGTGCGCAGCCAGTGGGGTGGTCTCGATGTGCTCGTGCATTCGGTTGCGTTTGCCAACCGCGAAGACCTGGAAGGCCGTTTTGTCGACACCTCACGCACCGGCTTCCAGAAAGCGCTCGACATCAGCGCCTTCTCGCTGGTCGCTCTGGCCCGCGCGGCCGAGCCGCTCCTCGCTGAATCCCGCGGCAGCATCGTGACGCTCACGTATTATGGCGCCGAAAAGGTGGTGCAGAATTACAACGTGATGGGTGTGGCCAAGGC
>JBOICE010000112.1:0-22561 GCA_050739815.1 Pseudomonas sp.
GCGATCACCGGGGTCGAGAACATGCTCTACATGTCCTCGCAATCCACCGCTGACGGCAAGATCACCCTGACCATCACCTTCGCCCTCGGCACCGACCTGGACAACGCCCAGGTGCAGGTGCAGAACCGCGTGACCCGCACCCAGCCCAAGCTGCCGGAAGAAGTCACACGCATCGGTATCACCGTCGACAAGGCTTCGCCCGACCTGACCATGGTCGTGCACTTGACCTCGCCGGACCAACGCTACGACATGCTCTACCTGTCCAACTACGCCTTGCTCAATATCAAGGACGAGCTGGCGCGCCTGGGCGGGGTCGGTGACGTGCAACTGTTCGGCATGGGCGACTACTCGCTGCGGGTCTGGCTCGATCCGAACAAAACCGCTTCGCGCAACCTCACCGCCACCGATGTGGTCAACGCCATCCGTGAACAGAACCGTCAGGTCGCCGCCGGCGCCCTGGGCGCACCGCCTTCTCCGAGCGCCACCAGCTTCCAGCTGTCGGTCAACACCCAGGGCCGTCTGGTCAGCGAAGAAGAGTTCGAGAACATCATCATCCGCTCCGGTGAGGATGGCGAAATCACCCGTCTGAAGGACATCGCCCGGGTCGAGCTCGGCTCCAGTCAATACGCCCTGCGCTCGCTGCTCAACAACCAGCCGGCGGTCGCCATCCCGATCTTCCAGCGCCCGGGCTCGAACGCCATCGAAATTTCCAATGACGTGCGCGCCAAGATGGCCGAGCTGAAGAAGGGCTTCCCGCAAGGCATGGACTTCGAGATCGTCTATGACCCGACCATCTTCGTCCGCGGCTCCATCGAAGCGGTGGTGCACACCCTGTTCGAAGCCCTGCTGCTGGTGGTCCTGGTGGTCATTCTGTTCCTGCAGACCTGGCGCGCCTCGATCATTCCGCTGGTGGCGGTTCCGGTCTCGCTGATCGGCACCTTCGCCGTGATGCACCTGTTCGGCTTCTCGCTCAACGCGCTGTCGCTGTTCGGTCTGGTGCTGGCCATCGGCATCGTGGTGGACGACGCCATCGTGGTGGTGGAAAACGTCGAACGGAACATTGGCCTCGGTCTGACCCCGGTGGAAGCCACCAAACGCGCCATGCGCGAAGTGACCGGGCCGATCATCGCCACGGCGCTGGTGCTCTGTGCGGTGTTTATCCCGGCGGCGTTCATTTCTGGGTTGACCGGGCAGTTCTACAAGCAGTTCGCCCTGACCATCGCGATTTCCACGGTGATCTCGGCCTTCAATTCGCTGACCCTGTCGCCGGCCTTGGCCGCGGTGCTGCTCAAGAGCCACGACGCGCCGAAGGATCGCTTCTCGAAATTCCTCGACGCGCTGTTCGGTGGCTGGCTGTTCCGCCCCTTCAACCGCTTCTTCGACCGCGCCAGCCATGGCTATGTCGGTACGGTTGCCCGCGTTATCCGTGGCAGCGGCATTGCCCTGCTGGTGTATGCCGGCTTGATGGTGCTGACCTATTTCGGTTTCGCCACCACGCCAACCGGTTTCGTCCCGCCGCAAGACAAGCAATACCTGGTGGCCTTCGCCCAGTTGCCGGATGCGGCAAGCCTGGATCGTACCGAGGCGGTGATCAAGCAAATGTCCGAGATCGCCCTGCAGCAGCCTGGCGTCGCCAACTCGGTGGCCTTCCCTGGCCTGTCGATCAACGGTTTCACCAACAGCCCCAACAGCGGCATCGTCTTCACCCCATTGAAGCCGTTCGATGAACGTAGCGATCCCAGCCAGTCCGCGGGTGCCATCGCGGCGGCCTTGAATGCCAAGTTTGCCGGCATCGAAGACGCCTATATCGCGATCTTCCCGCCTCCACCGGTACAAGGCCTGGGCACCATCGGCGGCTTCCGCCTGCAGATCGAAGACCGTGGTGGTCTGGGTTACGAGGAGCTGTACAAAGAAACCCAGAACATCATCGCCAAAAGCCAAAACGTGCCGGAACTGGCCGGCTTGTTCACCAGCTACCAGGTCAACGTGCCGCAGATCGATGCCGCCATCGATCGGGAAAAGGCCAAGACCCATGGCGTGGCGATCACCGACATCTTCGACACCCTGCAGATCTACCTCGGTTCGCTGTATGCCAACGACTTCAACCGCTTTGGCCGCACCTATCAGGTCAACGTCCAGGCCGAGCAGCAGTTCCGCCTCGAACCCGAGCAGATCGGTCAGCTGAAGGTGCGCAACAACCGTGGCGAGATGATCCCGTTGTCGACCTTCGTCAAGGTCAGCGACACCTCGGGCCCGGACCGTGTGATGCACTACAACGGTTTCATCACCGCGGAAATCAATGGCGGCGCGGCGCCCGGCTACAGCTCCGGGCAAGCGGAAAAAGCCATCGAGAAGCTGCTCGAGGAAGAACTACCCAACGGCATGAGCTACGAATGGACCGAGCTGACCTATCAGCAGATCCTCTCCGGCAATACCGCGCTGTTCGTCTTCCCGCTCTGCGTGTTGCTGGCCTTCCTGGTGCTGGCGGCGCAATACGAGAGCTGGAGCCTGCCGCTGGCGGTGATCCTGATCGTACCGATGACCCTGCTGTCGGCCATCACCGGGGTGATCATCTCCGGCGGCGACAACAACATCTTCACCCAGATCGGCCTGATCGTACTGGTGGGGCTGGCCTGTAAGAACGCGATCCTGATCGTCGAGTTCGCCAAGGACAAGCAAGAGGAGGGTCTCAGCCCGCTCGCCGCGGTGCTGGAAGCCTGCCGTCTGCGTCTGCGGCCGATCCTGATGACCTCCTTCGCCTTCATCATGGGCGTGGTGCCGCTGGTGTTCTCCAGTGGTGCCGGTGCCGAAATGCGCCATGCCATGGGTGTCGCAGTGTTCTCCGGGATGCTTGGGGTGACCTTCTTCGGTCTGCTGCTGACGCCGGTGTTCTATGTCCTGATCCGTGGTTTCGTGGAGCGTCAAGAAGCCCGGAAAGCGGCCCTCCTGGAGGCAAAAGCATGACGTTGAAAGCCTTCACCCCGGCCCTCCTGGCCCTCGTACTGAGTGCCTGCAGCGTGGGCCCGGACTACCAGACACCGGACACTGAACCGGCAAAAATCAGCGCTGCCGAACAAGGTGACTACGACCGCAGCAAATTCGAGATCAGCTGGTGGCAGCAATTCGAAGACCCGACGCTAAACCAACTGGTGGCACAGTCACTGCGCGATAACCGCGATCTGCGCGTCGCCTTCGCCCGCTTGAAAGCAGCGCGGGCGATCCGTGACGATGTGGCCAATGATCGCTTCCCCACGGTCACCAGCCGAGTCGGCAGCGAGCACGGCAAAGCCCAGCAGCCGGGCGTTACGGAGCAGAGGGTAAACAGCGAACGCTACGACCTCGGACTGGACATGATCTGGGAAGTCGACCTGTTCGGCCGCATCCAGCGTCAGCTGGAAGCCAGCGATGCCGAGCAGGAGGTCGCCGAAGCCGAACTCTATCAGTTGCAGGTCAGCCTGATTGCCGAACTGGTGGATGCCTACGGCGAACTGCGCGGTGCCCAGCTACGCGAGCGGATCGCACGTAGCAACCTGAAAAACCAGCAGGAGTCCCGCGATCTTACCGAACGCCTGCGTGACGCAGGCGTTGGCAACGAACTCGATGTGCTGCGCGCCGATGCGCGCCTGGCGGCCACCGAAGCCAGCGTGCCGCAGTTGCAAGCTCAGGAGGTACGAGCTAGCAATCGCATCGCCACCCTGCTCGGCCAGCGTCCAGAAGAGTTACAGGTCGATCTGAGCCCGCGTGAGCTGCCGGCCATTGCCAAGGCTCTGCCTATCGGTGACCCGGCCGAGCTGCTACAGCGGCGACCTGACGTGCATATTGCCGAGCGCCAACTGGCGGCGGCGACTGCGAATGTCGGGGTGGCAACAGCGGACCTGTTTCCACGGGTCAACGTTGCCGGTTTCCTCGGCTTTACCGCTGGACGTGGCTCGCAGCTGGGCTCTTCGGCGGCACGCGCCTGGGGTGTGGCTCCGACCATCAGTTGGGCAGCCTTCGACCTAGGCAGCGTGCGCGCACGTCTGCGCCGCGCCGAAGCAAACGCCGATGGCGCCCTGGCCAGTTATGAACAGCAAGTGCTGTTGGCCCTGGAAGAGTCGGAAAACGCTTTTAGTGACTATGGCAAACGCCAGGAACGCCTGATTTCGCTGCTGCGCCAAAGCGAAGCCAGTCGCGCCGCGGCCGATCAGGCATCGATCCGCTACCGCGAAGGCACCGTGGACTTCCTTGTGCTGCTCGATGCCGAGCGCGAACGCTTGGCCGCCGAAGACGCCCAGGCCCTGGCGGAAGTCGAGGTCTACCGTGGCATAGTCGCCATTTATAAAGCTCTCGGTGGTGGTTGGCAGCCGCAGGCGTGAACCAAAGCATGCAGCCGTTGAGTGGCTTCGACGGCTCGGGTAAGGTCATAGCATCCGCAACGACAAGGCTTTGCTATGACCTCCAAGCTGGATCAACTCAAGCAGTTCACCACCGTGGTTGCCGACACTGGCGACATCGACGCAATTGCCCGCCTCAAGCCGGTAGACACCACCACCAACCCTTCATTGCTGCTCAAGGCCGCCGCGATGCCAGGCTATGCGGAGCTATTGGATAGCGCAGTAGCTGGCTGTGGTGGCGACTTGGGGCTGGCCTGCGATCGGTTTGGCGTCGCGGTCGGCCAAGGCATTCTCCAAGTGATACCAGGACGTATCTCCACCGAAGTCGATGCACGCCTGTCATTCGACACCCAGGCGACCTTGCGCCGTGCCGAAAGGCTGATTGGCCTCTATGACCAGGCCGGCATCGGTCGTGAACGTGTACTGATCAAGATCGCCGCCACCTGGGAAGGCATCCGCGCCGCCGAACAGTTGGAGCGCGCCGGCATCCAGACCAACCTGACCCTGCTGTTCTCCTTCGCCCAGGCCGCCGCGTGCGCCGATGCTGGCATCTTCCTCATCTCGCCCTTCGTCGGACGTATCTACGACTGGTACAAAAAAGCCGAAGGCCGTGACTTTGCAGCGGCAGATGACCCTGGCGTGCGCTCTGTTACGCGGATTTATAACTACTACAAAGCCAATGGCTACAGCACCGTGGTCATGGGCGCGAGCTTCCGCAATCTGGGGCAGATCGAGCAATTGGCTGGCTGCGACCGCCTGACCATCAGTCCCGAACTGCTGCAACAACTGGCAGACGACCAGAACCCGCTGGAACGCAAACTGGCGCCGGGCAACCCCAGCGAAGCACGCCAAACATTCGATGAAAGCCGCTTCCGTTGGGCGCTGAATGAGGACGCGATGGCCACCGAGAAACTGGCCGAAGGAATCCGCTTATTCGCCCGCGATCAGGAGAAACTCGAAGCCCTTCTCGCCGCCAAAAGCTAGAAAGCACTGCGCGCGAAGCCCGTAAGGCATCGCGCGCAGTCATTCATCTCTAGAGGTGCGTTTAGTCAGCTGCGCTCGAGCGCGCTAACCAGATCGTGGAAGGCTTCGCGATTGGAGTCATTGAGCCCCATCAGAATGCGGTGAGCTTCCAGCACTTTGGCTTTCACCACTTCTTCCGATTGGTCCTGCGACGGTAGGTCGGCCAGGCTTTCAGGGCATGGAACTGGCCGATCGACAATGTTGAACACCTGATCGAAGCCCATCGACTGCAGTAACCGGGTGATATCCGGGTGAGTCGTCACCACCGTAGGCAGCAGGCCGATTTTCTGTCGCGAGAGAATCGACAGTTTGGCCAGCAGCCCCAGCGTAGTGCTATCGATACTTCGCGTTTCAGTCAGATCAATGACGATCGCCGAAAAATTCAGCGCAGTGAAGATTTTTTCAATCGTGGCATCCAGCGCCGAACAGAGAGTCAGGCGCACTTCGCCGACAAACTTAAGAACGAAGGTGCCGTTCTGTTCGGCGAATTGAATTCTACCGGTACTCATGCAGCGGTACTCATGCAAGGTTCCTGCTTAACACCAGCAAGGCAATGTCATCTGGCATATCACTTAGATTGGCCAGCCCAAGCACCTGGCGCAGACCATCCAGGCTGCCGCCCGCCGTGCATACCAATTGCGGTAACAACGCTTCCTTTTCTTTGAGTGTGTCGCCCGGCAAAAGATCCAAAATACCGTCCGAAAGCAAGGTCAAACTAAATGACTCAGGCAGCGGCAACACATGATCTGTGTAGGTCGCCTCATCAAATAAGCCCACAGGCAAACCGCGCCCATCGAGATAGTGCGCCTCGCCCTGGCTATACAGCACAGGTAGCGGCAGATGACCGCCAATGCTGTAAGTCAACTGACCGCTCTGCTCATCGATCACACCGCCGAGCATTGTCACATGCTTGCCCAACTTGCAGTTGATCAGCCCGCGGTTGATATGACCGAGCACATCCGAAGGTTTGAACTCCGGCAGCCGCCCGCCGCGGCGTGATTCGTACAACAACCGAGTAGTCATGAATTTCAACAGCACGGTGATAAACGCTGAGGAAGCTCCATGCCCGGACACGTCGGCTAGATAGAAGGCGATACGCCGATCATCGAGGCGGAAGTAGTCAACGAAATCACCCGACAGATACAACGAAGGAATGATCTGATGAGCGAATTGCAGACCGTCAACCGCCCAGGGGGTCACCGGCAGCATATTCATCTGCACCTGCCGCCCGGCGTTCTGATCTTCCTGCAACAGATGCAGACTCGCTTGCAGTTCGCGATTAGCCACTTCGAGCTTCTCGCGATAGCGGCGGTTTTCCAGCCGCAGGTGCGAGCGATCCAGTGCACGGCGCACCGAGTGCTCAAGCACTGCCAGATCTTCTAGAGGTTTGATCAAGTAGTCGGCAGCGCCGAGGCGCAGAGCTTCGACTGCATCGCTCATCACGCCGGCGCCGGAGACGACTATCACCGGCGTCTCGACTTCGAGCGCATTGATTCGGCGGATCAGCTCCAAGCCGTCGACCTGCGGCATCCGTAGATCGCAAATCACCAGATCGGGCTTTTCCTGCTCGAAAACCTGCAATCCCTGCAAGCCATTGCTCGCTTGCAGGACACTGAAGCCACTGTCTTCCAAATAGGCCGCGAGGCTCGCGCGCACTACTTCGTCGTCATCGATAATCAGCAGCGAGGCACTGGAATTGTGCATGGGGTACCAGGCAAACGGCGCCAGGGATAGTTGGCATAAGCGTCAGGCCGATAAGCCGGGACGCGTGTACTCGGAGATCACTTCAAGGCGCAGACGGTACTCCCATCCGCTCATCGATTCAAGCTTAGGCCGATCGTCGTCAGGCGCCTTTACACCGTAAATAGTCGAAGGTTATAAGAACCAAGGGAGAGCCTATAAAATAAGAGGACTGGGTCAATGAGCCAAAGCGATCATGCCTACACCGAAAAACGCGACTACATCCGTATGCGACTGGAAGCGCCTGTCACCTTGCAGCATGCTGGCCGAGACATCCCCGCAGTGTGCCTCGACCTGTCGAGCACGGGTATGCAGCTGGAAGCCGAGAGCACGGTGAGCCTGGGGGAAAAGATTCGAGTGCATATCGCCTCCGAACACAATGAACTCAAAGGCCTCGACGCTGAAGCCGAGGTAGTACGGGTCTCTACGCTAGAGAATGGTCGCCAGTCCTTGGGGCTGGTGATTCTATCGATGAAATAGCGCTCTCCAGATATGACAAAGGCGGCCTAAGCCGCCTTTGTCATATCTGGAGTTGCTCAACCGGCAAGAACGTTAGAAATCGTCCTCTACCTGACCGTCTTTCACCTTGAACTCTCGGTTCTGCAAGAAGGCGTTGCGGATAAACGAATACTTGTCGCCACTGATCAACTTCTCAGCAGAAAGCAGGCTCGCGCGGGTATCGACCACATCCACCGCGCGCGTCACGTTACGCACTGGCACATCATTGATGTACGGATAGGGCTCGAGGAAGCTGTCTGGAATCTTGCCCGTTGCATCCCGAACGGTGCTTGGTCCCAGCAGCGGCAAGACCAGATAAGGGCCGCTACCCAAACCCCAGGCGCCAAACGTCTGACCGAAATCTTCATCGTTGCGTTGCAGGCCCATTTGATTGGCCACATCGAAGAAACCCAGCAAACCGAAAGTGGTGTTGAAAATCAGGCGACTGGTATCGACACCGGCGTCTTGCACTTTACCTTGAAGCAGGTCGTTGGCCAGGTTGCCGACATCGCCAACGTTGTTGAAGACGTTATGTATGCCATCTTCAAGAAACTCTGGGGTGACTGCCTGGTAGCCCTGAGCCAGTGGCTTCAGCGCGTAGGTATCGAGGGTATCGTTGAAACTGAACATCGCTCTGTTGAAGCCCTCCCACGGGTCTTCTTCAGCGGCCTGTGCCGCCACTGGCAGGAGTGCCAAGCTGGCACAAACAAAAAAATGGCCTAGACGATCGACCCAGCTCGTGGCGATCAAACGCATGCGCAGTCTCTCCGTGAGAACAAGTACTGAGGCGGCCTTGGCTGCCATTTAGGCGGCGCAGTATAAAGCCACAGACACCCACTTTGGCAGCATAGATGGTCGATCACGACAGCGATCGTTCAAGTGCCTGGCTGGCCCTCAACCCGAATAAACAGCCTCCAGCTCGATTTCCAAGGCATCTGGACGCCAGAACTCCTGATCGAATTCCACCGCTCGCCCATCCGGGGCAAAGCTCAACCGCTCTAGGTAGAGCGCCGGCGAACCTGGCGCCAACTGCAAGGGCTCTGCCTGTGCGGCACTCAATGCCGTTGGATGCATGGCCAACTGGCAACGCTCCGGGACCAAGCCGAAACGCTCGCGCAACAGGTTCATCAGCGATGTGTCCAAGTCGTGCTCGAGCAATCCTGGGCACCAGTTGGCGTCGAGGGCGATCAGTTCGATCAGCACTGGACGCTCATCGACCCAACGCCGGCGCTGCAGAAAGAACACCGGATCACTCTCCCCCACTGCCATCCGTTGCGCCAGCCAGGCACCCGCTGGACGACATTCGGCGAGCAAGGTTTCCGTACGCGGTACTCGCCCCTGAGCAGAGACGTACTCCATAAAACCGGTGGTGCGGGTCGGGTTGTAGCGAATCCGTGGCGGCGAGACGAACCAACCGCGGCGGTTCTCGCGATAGACCAGCCCTTCGACCTCCAACTGCTGCAGCGCCTCACGCAGGGTGACGCGGGTACAGGCAAAGCGCTCCGCTAGCTCTCGCTCTGCCGGCAGTTTATGGGTGGCAAACACCCCTTGGGCAATATCCGCGGCCAACTGGTCGCGGATGCGTAGGTATTGCGGGGACTGGTTAATCGGCATAAGAAGCACTCGAATCTCGGCACGACGATTATAACGATAGGCCAGCGCCGATGGCGCTCGTCACACAGTCTTCATCCAACCGTCATCTGCGCTGTTTACTTTGGACTAGACCATTACTCGGATGCTCGTCATGCCGCCCCTAGCCATACCCTCCCCCACCTTTACCGCTGTGCTGTTCGGCCTTTCAGGTTGCCTGGTGGATTTTGGTGCGCGCACCTTGCCGGTGACGCTCCAGCGCCTTTGCCCTGACGCGCCCAGCCAACGAATGCCCTCCCAGTCGGCGCCTGTCATGGCGTTAGCCAGCATGCTTGGACGCGACCCGCAGCCTGCGGAGTTGCTCGCTCTGAACCAGACACTCGCGGAGGTTGCCAGCGAACACGCCGAGGTCACACCAGGCGCACCGGCGCTACTCGAGCAACTGCACCAGCAAGGCGTACCTTGTGCCTGGATCGATGAACTGCCGCGCGATACCAGCACCCGCCTGGCCAGCCCTCTGCCCAACTGGCTCCACGCGGCACAAATCTGCAACACTCGTCCTTGGCCGGCACCCGATGCCTGCTGGCAGGCACTGATGGAGTTAAAGGTGGCCAATCTCGCCGGTTGTGTACTGATCAGTGGCGAACCGCGTTTACTGCGGGCCGGCCTGAATGCCGGTCTCTGGACTGTCGGTTTGGCGGCCTGCGGACCCTTGTGTGGCCAGGCGCCAGATGACTGGCAGGCGCTCCCCGCGCCCGAGCGCGACCAACTACGCGCACAGGCCACCCTCGAGCTATACCGGCTGGGCGTCCACTCGGTAGTCGACCACCTGGCCGAACTGGGCCCAAGCCTGACCGACCTTGCCATTCGCCGACAGAAAGGAGAGAAACCTTGATGCTCAATCGCCAACAATTTACCGAGCAACTGGCTGAACTCTTCGCTCAACGTGGCGCCGAGCCCTATGGTGAAGCCGTCAGCCAAGCGCAACATGCCCTTCAATGCGCCACCCTGGCCGAGCGCTCAGGCTGTAGCGATACCCAAGTGGTTGCCGCTCTGCTGCACGATATCGCTCACCTCTATGAAAACCCGGAGGAAATCGAACTACAGGACCTACGCCACGAGGAGCGTGCCGGCGAGTTGCTGCGTCCGCTGCTGCCGGAAGCCGTTTGGCAGCCAATCCGCCTGCATGTCGCCGCCAAGCGTTATCTCTGTGCGACGGACGCGGCCTACCATGCCGAGCTATCGCCAGCCTCACGGCAGAGCCTGGAACTGCAAGCCGGCCCCTTCGATGGGCGCGAGGCGCAGGCTTTCCTACGCGCACCATTCGCCCAGGAGGCTCTGGTGCTACGCCGCCTGGACGATCTGGCCAAGGACCCCAGCATGCGCACACCGGCACTCGAACACTTCTATCCAGCGCTGGAGCGCCTGCTACGCGCTTGATCGAGATAAGGCAAAGCTGCCGCGCTTGGATTAACCTCATAGAGAGGCAGGGATCTTTCGCGTACGCGCAGGGTCAATGCTTTTGTCTATTTACGGAGGAAGAACGCCATGCCTGCCCGCGAACTGCAGCAGCAATTGAACCAACTGCGCGAGCAACTGGAAAAAGGCCCGCCGCTTTCCGCCGAAGAGCATGCGCATCTGCTGGAGCTGGCGAAGCAGATCGAACTGCAACTTGAGCGCGAAGCCAGTGCACCGGATACCAGCCTGGTGGATGGCGTGAATCTCGCGGTGGAGCGTTTTGAAGTTGAACACCCAACCCTGGCCGGGACTCTGCGCAACATTGTGCAAAGCTTGGCCAACATGGGGATCTGAGCCCCCGGAAAGCAAAACCCCGGCCGTAGCCGGGGTTTTCGTTATTGGCGCACCAGCCGGCGATTGTCCGGCTTGATCGGCCCAGTACTGCGATAGGGGTTGATGTCCAATCCACCACGGCGCACATAACGCGCATAGACCGTCAGCTTTTCCGGCCGCAGCAAATGCTGCAGGTCGAGAAAGATGCGTTCCACGCACTGCTCATGGAAGTCCGCATGCTGACGGAAGCTCACCAGATAAGACAGTAGACTGGCATGGTCCAGCGCCGCACCACGGTACTCCACCACCACACTGCCCCAGTCTGGCTGACCGGTAACCGGGCAGTTGGATTTGAGCAGATGGCTGTGCACGCTTTCCTCGACCACCCGTGTCGCATCGCAGCGCAGCAACTCGGGCTGTGGGTGTTCGTAACGACTGACCATGACATCCAGTTCGTCGATACAGACTCCCGGTAATCTCGCCACACCCTCCGCTTCCACTTCAGCAAGACTGCGCACGCGCACGCTCACCGGCTTACCGGCAGCAGCGGACAAGTCCTTCTCGAGAATCACCAGCAGTGCAGCCGGGTCGGCAAACACGCTCTGGTTGAGCGAGTTGAGGTAGAGCTTGAAGGATTTTGACTCGATGATATTCGGCGAATCCGCCGGAATCGCGAACTCACCGATCGCCACCACCGGCTTACCGGACGGCAGCAGCCATGACAGCTCGAAACAGTTCCAAAAATCCACGCCTTGATACGGCAGGGTCTGCGCCGTCAATCCCAGCTCAGCCCACTTCGGCGCCCGCGGAATCGGGAAGAGCAAAGATGGCGTGTAAGTGGCGATGTATTCGCTGGATTTGCCTAGCGGCGAGTGTTCGGCGGCGGGATGCATGGCAGGAACCTGGCTGATAAAACGCGCCAAGTGTATACAGTTCTCAGCGCATTTTCAGCCATCGGCGCCAGCCTGCAGGCCTAGGCCTGCAGTTACACCGACTGCATCATCCGCAAAAGCAACGCAGTAACTAGCGGACCCGGCGGCCAAACATTTATCCCAGCGCTATCCCGAACCTGTTTTTCTGACGCTTACTGGCGCATCCCGCGGCCACTCACCAGTAAGCGGATGCAGACCGCATACAGGGCCGCCGTAGCCACCAACATAAAACCAATAGCGACACTGATACGGATATCCGAGACACCCAGAATGCCGTAACGAAAGGCGTTGACCATGTGCAGAACCGGGTTGGCCATGGACACCGCCTGCCAGAACGGCGGCAGCAGGTTGATCGAATAGAACACCCCGCCCAAATAGGTCAGCGGCGTCAACACGAAGGTCGGGATGATCGAAATATCATCGAAGTTGCGCGCGTACACCGCATTGATGAAACCGCCCAAGGAGAAAATCGTCGCAGTCAACAACACCACCAGAACGGTGATACCCAAGTGATGTACCTGCAACTCGGTGAAAAATAGCGACAGCAAGGTGACGATCAGCCCCACCGCCAAGCCGCGCAGCACGCCGCCGATGGTGTAGCCGAGCAAGATGGTGTGCGGCGAAACCGGCGCAACCATCAACTCTTCGACCGAGCGCTGAAATTTGCTGCCAAAAAAACTCGACACCACGTTGCCATAGGCGTTGGTGATCACCGACATCATGATCAGGCCTGGCACGATGTATTCCATGTAGGTGAAGCCACCCATGTCACCGATTTGCCGGCCAATCAGGTTGCCGAAGATGACGAAGTACAAAACCATGGTGATTGCCGGCGGCAGCAGGGTTTGCGGCCAGATCCGCATGAACCGGCGGATCTCCCGATAGACGATGGTGTTCAGCGCAACCCAGTTCGCTTGAAGCTCTGTATTGATGAGTTCCGAATTCATACCGCCACCTTCGCCAGATTTTTCTCCACCAGGGAGACGAACAGCTCCTCCAGGCGATTGGTTTTATTCCGCAGGCTGAGCACCTGAATGTTCTGCTGCGCCAATTGGCGGAACAACTCGCTGACCCCCAGGTTCTTCTCCACCTGCACCTCAAGGGTATGGCTATCCAGGAGTTGCGAGGGATAACCGATCAAGTGCGGCGCGACCAACAGCGTGTCTTTCAGATCCAGCAGGAAGGTTTCCACATGCAGTTTCTTCAGCAGCTCACGCATGCTGGTGTTCTCGACAATCCGACCGTGGTCGATGATGCCGATATTGCGGCATAGCTGCTCGGCCTCTTCCAGATAGTGCGTCGTCAGGATGATGCTGATGCCCTGCTCATTCAGCTCAGTGAGAAAAGTCCACATCGAACGCCGCAGCTCGATATCCACACCGGCGGTGGGCTCATCGAGAATCAGCAGGCGCGGCTGATGCACCAGCGCGCGGGCAATCATCAGACGGCGTTTCATGCCACCGGAAAGCTCTCGCGAGGGCGAGTTGCGCTTGTCCCAGAGCCCTAGTTGCGTCAGATACTGCTCGGCGCGCTCCTTGGCGATACCCATCGGGATCCCGTAATAACCCGCCTGGGTCACGACGATGTCGAAGACCTTTTCGAACTGGTTGAAGTTGAACTCCTGCGGCACCACGCCAAGGCAGCGCTTTAGCGCGGACGGATTGCGATCGAGGTCATGACCGAAGACGCTCACCGTGCCGCCGCTCTTGGTGACCAGGGTCGACATGATGCCAATGGTGGTGGACTTGCCGGCGCCGTTAGGGCCGAGCAACGCAAAAAAGTCACCTTCGGCCACTTCCAGGTCAATACCGTGGAGGGCCTGAAAGCCATTGCCGTAGGTTTTGGTCAACTGCCGAATGGACAGAGCAGAACTCATAAGAGATACACACACCAAAAAATGAATGGATTTAGTTAAGGACTTTCGCCGCCGAATACAATCGCCCAAGTCTATCGCCAGATAGCTTTCGGGCTGAAGTTTTATGGCTAATCAGGTTAACGCCGTCATCACCGCCAGCCGATAAGCCGGACGTCGCTTCAAGCGCTCATACCAAGTTGCCAGGTGCGGCAACTCGGGTCGCTCGATCGGCATTTCGAACCAGGCATAGGCGAAACATCCCAGCGGG
Source organism: Pseudomonas sp. (assembly GCA_050739815.1). Classification (GTDB taxonomy): domain Bacteria; phylum Pseudomonadota; class Gammaproteobacteria; order Pseudomonadales; family Pseudomonadaceae; genus Aquipseudomonas. The sequence continues at coordinate 14,071 of JBOICE010000112.1, forward strand.
ATATCGCCCATGCCAAATTGCTCGCCGGATAGAAAAGGTTGGTTGGCCAGGGAGTTTTCAGAAATACCAAGCAGCTCACTGCAACGCTGCAACGCGGCGGCAATGACCTCAGGATCGCGCTGCTCGACCGGAGTACGCACGATGCCCCAGAACAAGTCACGGAAAGGGCCAGCGAAGGATGAAGTAGTCCAGTCCATCCACTTATCAGCAGCAGCTCGGATTGCCGGATCTTCGGGGTAAAGAACACCCTCGGCATAGCGAGCCGACAGATAACGCACGATGGCATTCGACTCCCAGAGCACCAGCCCCTCATCTTCGATCACGGGAACCAGGCCGTTGGGGTTCATCGCCCGATAAGCCGGGGCATTGACGATGCCGAAGGAGCCGCCCGCATCGATTGCCTCGTAAGGCACGCCAACCTCTTCAGCGCACCATAGGGCTTTCTTTACGTTGGTGGAGTTCTTTCGTCCCCAGATCTTCAGCATTGCGCAGTCTCCTCCGGCTCGACCGTCCTAAGCTTTTTCCAGCTCAGGCACCCTACCACTGCGAGCGCAAGAATAAAGGCTGCCGGACTGATGTTACCTATCGAGCATTTTCATAGTTGAGGCCGCAGCTCTGCCTGCAGATCGCCCATTACCATGGGTGCATCGGCCGCAAACAGATGGGGATAACAACTCGCCAAATGGCTGAAAAAGAGCTCCTCCGGCAGATCGGCAAACTGACCATGATCGGCCAGATACTCCATATACCGCTCACCCTCCTCATTGAACGGGTGAAACACGCTGTCGGTTCGCCCCTCAAACTCCAACGGCGTTACTTTGAATAATTGGCACAAGGACAAGTTGAACGCAGGCGTGGCTTTGACCCAACGCCCTTCGAGATAAAACTCGGTGTAGCCGTGCATGGCGAACACTTCGCTGCGCAACAACTCCAGTAGCCGCGGGGTCGACAAGTGATTGCGCACATCCGCCAGACCGATTCTCGCGGGAATCCCACAGTGCCGTGCGCAGGCCGCCAGCAAGGTGGCCTTAGGCACGCAGTAGCTCTCGCCAGTCAATAGCGCATGGCTGCCCTTCAAGGTTTCCGGGTCACGGCTGAAGACGTAGGGGTTGTAGCGGATGCCATCACGGACCGCGTAGTACAGGCTCACCGCCTGCTCGCGCGGATCACGGCTACTGCCGCGCATGCGCTCGGCGAACTCCACCAACAGCGGGTGGTCACTATCGATGAATCGGCCGGGTTCGAGGTATTCGCGCATGGGGACGTGCTCCTGAGGGTGTAGCGTCAATGAAGGCAGGGCTTCATTCAAACCGAGCCTCAGTCTAACGAGGCTAATTCTGCCGTACCTACGACGATTCGGCCAAGCTTAGCGCTCTTGTCGCCATCTTATGTCGATGCCGACTACGCTCTTGACGGCAGGCCATAACCACGCCGTCTTCATGGAGGATTCTGCATGCTCGCTGTCTGGTTACTCGTTCTAGTTCTCGGCATCGCCTTTCTAGCTCACCGTCGCACCGCCCCATTACCCACCTTGGGATTGGTTGCCGTCTATTTGGTGGCGATGGCCGCGTTCAGTCGCCCGCCCCTATTGCTGCAGGCGATTGTCTGGCTGCTTTGGCTCGGCGTGGCCTTACCACTGGCATTGCCAGAACTACGCCGCAAGTGGCTTAGTGCGCCACTGTTCGCCTGGTTCCAACGCACACTACCGCCGATGTCGGAAACCGAGCGCGATGCCATCGAAGCCGGCACCGTCTGGTGGGATGGCGAGCTGTTTAGCGGCCGCCCGGACTGGGACACGCTACTCGCCTACCCCAAGGCCCAGCTAACGGAGGAGGAACAAGCTTTTCTCGACGGCCCGACCGAAGAACTCTGCGCAATGGTCAGCGACTGGGAAATCGGCCAACTGATGGATCTGCCACCCACCGCTTGGGAGCACATCAAGCAACACGGCTTCTTCGCCCTGATCATTCCCAAGGAATACGGAGGCAAAGGCTTTTCCGCCTACGCCCACTCGCAAGTCGCCATGAAACTGGCGACCCGCAGCGGCGACCTGGCCTCCACCGTGATGGTGCCCAACTCCCTCGGCCCTGCCGAACTGCTAATGCACTACGGCACCGATGAACAACGCCGGCATTATCTGCCACGCCTGGCACGTGGCGATGACATCCCCTGTTTCGCTCTCACGGGCCCGCTGGCCGGCTCGGACGCTGGCGCTATGCCAGATGTCGGAATCATCTGCAAAGGTCAGTGGGAGGACCAGGAAGTCATAGGTCTGCGCCTGACCTGGGAAAAACGCTACATCACCCTCGGCCCAGTCGCGACATTGCTCGGCCTGGCGTTCAAGGCTTATGACCCCGAGCACCTGCTGGGCGAGGAAGAAGATCTGGGTATCAGCCTCGCACTGGTTCCCACCGAAACCCCAGGAGTCGAAATCGGTCGCCGCCACCTGCCCCTCGGCGCCGCCTTTATGAACGGTCCAAATTCCGGCAAAGACGTATTCATCCCACTGGACTTCCTGATTGGCGGGCAGGCCATGCTCGGCAAGGGCTGGAAGATGCTGATGAACTGCCTGTCGGTCGGCCGCTCCATCTCGCTGCCGGCAGCCGGCACCGGTGCAGCCAAATACGCCAGCCTGGTGACCGGCCAATACGCGCAGATTCGTGAGCAGTTCAACGTACCTTTAGCGGCCTTCGAGGGCGTTCAGGAGGCCCTCGCGCGGATCGGTGGCAATACCTGGCTGATGGACAGCGCCCGCATCCTTACCGCCAACGCGGTGGATCTTGGCGAAAAGCCCTCGGTACTCTCTGCCATCCTCAAGTACCACCTGACCGAGCGCGGTCGTGAGTGCATCGGCCACGCCATGGATGTGCATGGCGGCAAGGGCATCATCATGGGCCCGAATAACTACCTGGGCCGCGCGTGGCAAGGGGCGCCAATCTCCATCACCGTGGAGGGCGCCAACATTCTCTCGCGTAACTTGATGATCTTTGGCCAAGGAGCGATCCGCTGCCATCCTTATGTCCTCAAGGAAATGACCCTGGCTGGTCGCGAAGACCAGGATCAGGCCCTACTCGAGTTCGACCAACTGCTGCTGCAACACATCGGTTTCGCCGTCAGCAATACCGCCAGCAGCTTGATCCTCGGCCTGACCCTCGGCGGTTTCGGTGAGGTGCCCGGCGATAACCTCAGTCGCCCTTATTTCCGTGCACTTAACCGCCTTGCAGCTGCCTTCGCCCTGCTCGCCGACTTCAGCATGATGCTGCTCGGCGGCGAACTGAAGCGTCGCGAGCGCTTGTCGGCGAGGCTAGGCGATGTGCTCAGCCACCTTTATCTGGCCTCGGCGGCACTCAAGCGCTATCACGATCTCGACTATCCCGAATACCTGCACCCCTCCGTGTGCTGGGCCCTCGAAGAAAGCCTCGGACAAGCCGAACAAGCGCTCGACGAGCTACTCAGCAACTTCCCCAACCGTGTACTTGGCGGCCTGTTGCGCGTCCTAGTGCTCCCTTTCGGTCGCCGCCACAAGGGCCCATCGGACGCACAGGATGCCGAGATTGCCGCCATTCTCGGGCGCCCCAGCGGCGACCCGGCTTTGGAGGCGCTACTCGCCGGCTGCTACCGGCCGCAAGCGGATAGTGACCCCGTCGGCGCACTTCAGCATGCAGTCAACCTGTTGAACGCCAGCCAACCACTACAGAAAAAACTGCATCAAGCGCTCAAGGATGGTCGGGTACAGCCGGCCGCCGACGAAAACCCCATCGACGCCGCCCTGGCCGCCGGAGCCCTACTCCCTGACGAGGCGCAGACCCTGCATCAGGCCGAAGCAGCGCGGCGCCGAGTGATTGATGTCGACGACTTCACCAAGGACGAGCTCAAGCTCAGCCGCGGCAAAGTCCGCTAGGCGCTTGTCGAGCTTGAGCGCCCGAAGCGAGAAACCCCGAGACTGGGACGATTTTGCTCACTCGACCGAGGCGAATAATAGTTGTGTTCTTTCACGAGGTTGAGTGGACAAACGAGCCAATATCCCGTCTTTCGTTGTAGGACTGCCCTAAGTCCGACAGCCTCCTGGGAGGACAGCAGGTGCCGGGCGCTCTATACTTGCGCGCCCGTTTTGCTCTTGAGGATTTGCGCATGGCCAGCCCCTATCTCGACCATCATCTCGCCCTGCTCGCGCACCTGCGCGGCATCCTGGTCGCCCTGGGCGAGGCCGAGCAGGTTCCCGAAGAAAGCCATGCACTGTTCCTCGACCGTTTCGATGAGCTGCTGACGCTGCTGCAGGAATCCCCAGAAGAAAGCCTCTACCTGGGCCAGGATTTGCTCTGCCAGGTTATCCACCGCTACCCACAAATCGCCCATCTAGTGCCACGCGATCTGCTGTGGTTCTTCGGCGGCGACTGCTTGCACTTCATGCCCGATGAGGAAATCACCCTCTTCCAGGCGCTCGACGAGCGGCGCTACCAAGCCGAGCAGAATGACGAACCCTTCGACTGGGTACAGGAAAAACAACTGCTGGCACTGCCGCAGGAAAGCAGCAAGCACTAGAACCCAGACTCAGAAAAAAGGCCCGCACGGCAATACCGGCGGGCCTTTTTTCATGCTGTGAACTTATATTCACCCAAGTATGCAGAAACAAAAACGCCGCTCAGCGAGCGGCGTTTTTTTATTTGGAGCGGGAAACGAGACTCGAACTCGCGACCCCGACCTTGGCAAGGTCGTGCTCTACCAACTGAGCTATTCCCGCTTGAACAACATTTACAACTAAAAATGGCGTCCCCTAGGGGACTCGAACCCCTGTTACCGCCGTGAAAGGGCGGTGTCCTAGGCCACTAGACGAAGGGGACAAACAACGCGTTTCAGCCTTGCTTGGTAAATTTGGAGCGGGAAACGAGACTCGAACTCGCGACCCCGACCTTGGCAAGGTCGTGCTCTACCAACTGAGCTATTCCCGCTCGAACAACATCTACAACTGAAAAATGGCGTCCCCTAGGGGACTCGAACCCCTGTTACCGCCGTGAAAGGGCGGTGTCCTAGGCCACTAGACGAAGGGGACGTTGCCCGGAGCTCATAACAAGCCATGACGCACATTTTCCGGCTTCGCATGCTCTAGCTGTTGGCTTAGCGCTGCAAAGTGGCGCGAATTCTAGGGAGCCTTTCCAAGGCCGTCAACACTTGAGTGAAAATTACTTTAAATCAACAACTTCAGCCCCGAAACTGATGCGTATCTATCAGCATCGACGCTAAGGCACTACACTCGGGCGAAAAACCAGTAGTCGAGAGGTTGTAAAGGTGTCCCCACTCGTAATTACTCTGCTGATAGTCGCCGGCATCTCCATCCTGATCGCCATTGGCTACATCAACCACATGGTAGAGAACAACAAACTGGATAAAGCACGACTTAAAGCCGACCTCAATGATCGCCTGCGTCGCTGCAACGAGATCTCCAACGCTCTACCCGGTCAGTTCATGGGCCCAGCGCTCAAACTGCTACTCAGCCGCTTTCTGCTGCAGTTCAGTGAGCGCATGCTGACGCTGGACAAAAACAGCGCCGCACTCAAAGAGCGAATCGAGGAACTTCGGGAGCAGATCGGCAAAGGTGAGTCGATTTCTGTACGCAACCCAGCACAACCAATAGTGACTGAGGCGAAGGCCAAGGAGATCCGCTTCCTCCTGGAAAACCTTCACGGGCAGATCACTCGCGCGGCTCAAGACGGTTTCCTACTGGCCAATGAAGCCAAACCTTGGCTCCAAGAAACTCGCCACATGCTGGTCCAGCTGCATATAGAACTGTTTAGCAATGCCGGCCAGCAGGCACTTCAACAGAACCAACCCGGCCAAGCCCGTCTGGCATTCGAACGCGGCGTGCAATACCTACGTAAACAACCGGACCCCAGCCGTTATCACGGCCCGCTCAAGCAGCTTGAAAGCCAATTAGCGCAGGCCAACTCGATGGTGCTTGAAAACATTAAACCCGCGGCAGACGAACCCAACCAACTGACTGACGGTCTCAAGTCACTGGAAGGCGATGAAGACTGGAAAAAGAAGAACATGTACGACTAATAGCGGCACGCCGCCCTCAGTCGCCGACAACTAGCTTCAGGCAGCGACCAAACACCTAAGCAGACGAGGACACTCCACATGAGCTTGACCGTCTACGGCGCACCACTCTCCCCTTTCGTGCGCAAGCTACGGTTATTCCTGGCCGAGAAGGGCCTCGACTACCAGCTGGAAATCATCACCCCGTTCGGCCAGCCAGCCTGGTACCGCGAACTCAGCCCGCTCGGTCGCATTCCAGCGCTCAAGGACGGAAGCTTTGCCCTCGCGGACTCCAGCGTGATCTGCCAGTACCTGGAAGACAAACACGCCAACTTACCGCCACTTTATGGCCGCGATGCCGAACAACGCGCGCAGGTGCGCTGGCTGGAAAAATACGCAGATTACGAGCTGGCGCCGCTGACCACTTTTGCCATCTTCCGCAATCGCGCCCTGAAACCCACCATGGGCCAGCTCTGCGATGAAGGCGCGGTGAACACCGCACTGAACGACAAACTACCGGCGCATTTCGACTACTTGGAGAAGACCCTGGGTAGCGCCGACTACTTTGTCGGTGAGGCGCTGAGCGTGGCCGACCTGGCCTTTGCCAGCCAGCTGATCAACATGGAGCACGGTGGCGAACAGCTGGATACCCAGCGCTGGCCTGGGCTATCGGCGTTATACGCGCGGATCAAAGCGCGCGAGTCGGTGCAGGCAGTACTTCCGGGCGAACTGAAGATATTGGCCAAACTGAGCAGCAAGGCATAACTGCCTTGCCATTTAAAAACCCTGCGTCGTATGCCGCGGACTGCCGAGCGCCGGTTTAACAGTCGGTCAGACGCAAAAATATTGCCGCCAGTTGCTCCACCCCTCGCTGATCCGCTTCGCTGAAGCGCGCCAGCTTGGGGCTATCCAGATCCAACACCCCTATCAATCGCCCATCCTTCACCAGTGGAATCACCAGTTCGCTGTTGGAGGCGCTGTCGCAGGCGATATGCCCAGGGAAAGCATGCACATCCGCAACCCGCTGAGTCTGCCGAGTGGTCGCGGCAGCACCACAAACCCCCTTCGCGAAAGGAATCCGCACACAGGCCACCTGCCCCTGGAACGGCCCGAGCACCAGCTCATCCTGACGAGCCAAGTAGAAACCGGCCCAATTCAAATCTTCCAACTGATGGAAGACGAATGCGGAAAACTGCGCAGCATTGGCAATAAAGTCGCGCTCATCGGCCAGCAACGACTCCAACTGCGCGGCCAACAAACCGTAGCCCTCCAGCCCTTTCCCGCTTTGTCGTAGATCAATCACCCTTCACCTCCAGTAATTTCAGCCCCACCCAATACCGCGCAAACTGATAGGCGCAGCGGCCATTGCGATTGCCGCGCCCCAGCGCCCAGCGAATGGCGAGTATTCCCATCTCATCGTCCCACGCCCAAACCAGCCCGGCCTGCCTCGCCAATACGCCGATCCAGTGGCGTACCACGTCGAGAAAATGTTCCTGACTGAAGGGATAGAACGACAGCCAGAGGCCGAAGCGATCGGACAGGGCGATCTTGTCCTCCACGGCTTCATTCGGGTGCAGTTCACCATCGACCCTCTGCCAGTTTTCATTGTCGCTTTGCTTTTCCGGCACCAGGTGGCGGCGGTTCGACGTGGCATACAGCAGCACATTGTCTGGGGCGCGCTCGAGCGATCCATCCAACACACTTTTCAGCACGCGGTAATCGCCCTCGCCCGCCTCGAAAGACAAGTCATCGCAGAACAACACAAAACGCCGTGATTCCTTCGCCAGCAACTCGACAACACGCGGCAGGTCGGCCAGATGATCGCGCTCGATCTCGATCAGCCGCAGCCCGGCACCTGCATGCTCGGCCAACAGCGCCCGCACCAGTGACGACTTGCCCGTGCCACGCGCGCCCCAGAGCAAAGCGTGGTTAGCCGGCAGGCCTGCGACAAACTGTCGAGTGTTACGCGCCAGCTGCTCACGCTGGGTATCCACGCCGATCAAATCTGTCAGGTTCAGATCCAGGCTCACCGCCAGCGGCTGCAAGTACCCACTGCGACCTTCACGGTGCCAGCGCGCTGCCAAGCTCTGACTCCAATCGAGGGACACCCGCGGTGCCGGCAACAAAGGTTCCAGACGCGCCAGCACAGCATCCGCACGCTCTAGAAAAGCATTCAAACGGGAGTCCACGGCTTGCTCCTTAGGATTGATCAGCGGTATTGCGCCCTGACAGCCGACGAATCAGATCGGCTATGCTTCGCGAGCGCACATACACGAGGCTGGCCCAATCGCTTATGGATATATCGCTCACCCATCGCCTGTCATTCAAACAGGCCAACCTGACGGTATTGGTAGCGTTTATCCTCGGCACATTGCTCAGCCTGCTTCAAGTGAGCAGCGATTATGCCAGCGAAGAAGCCTCTATCAACCGCGAGATTCGCGCGCTATTGGAGATCAGC
>JBOICE010000113.1:0-14212 GCA_050739815.1 Pseudomonas sp.
TTGCGCACAACTGGGATGAGTTGCGGCGCTTCATGTGGGACTACGTGGGCATCGTGCGCACCAACAAGCGCCTCCAGCGCGCCCAGCACCGGGTGCGCCTGCTGCTGGATGAAATCGACGAGTTCTATAGCAACTACAAGGTCAGTCGCGACCTGATCGAGCTGCGTAACCTGGCGCAAGTCGCCGAGCTGATCATCCGTTCGGCCATGCTGCGCCACGAGAGCCGTGGCCTGCACTACACCCTGGACTACCCGAATCAGCTGCCCGAAGCACACGACACTATTCTGGTGCCGCCCATCTACGGCGAGTGAACTTCAACCGAACCCGCAAACGCCGGTGAATCTCCGGCGCCAGCGCATCCTGCGGGATACACAAGCCGCGCACCCGCCGCTCACCCGCCAGTCGAAAGCGCAGCACCACTGCCAGCGGCAACGCCAAGCTATCAGGACGCAGCTGGACTGCTTGCCAGCCGTTCTGCGCATTCCACAACTGCCAGCCGTCGGCGTCATGTCGCAGACCACAAAACGCCGTCGCATCACTCAGCAAAATCTGCCGTGGCAACACCCAGACCCCGTGCACCAAGCACGCCAACGCCCCAAGCATGCTCGCCCAGAGCGGAATTTCTGCGAAACCCAGCGCGCCCAACGCACAGGCCTGAGCCAGCAGATAAACCGCTAGCAGTTGCCGGGAGGCACGCCAGCGGCATTCAAAGACCTTACTTTGGCTGGACACGATCCAGAATCATCCGAACCATGCGGCGCAGATCGGCGTCTTCCGGCTCGCCCCGCTGCATAAACCAGCCAAACATGTCCTGATCCTCGCATTCCAGCAATTTGCGGTAGCGCTCCCGATCCGCTGCATCGAGGTTGGGGTAAACCTCTCTGACGAAGGGCACCAACAGCACATCCAGCTCCAGCATGCCGCGACGGCTGTGCCAAAAGAGTCGGTTGAGTTCAATAGCGTCGACCATGCGAGCGGCTCCTGCAAAATAGGACGGCAGTATACCGGCGCTGGCCGCTCACCGGCACCCGCTGACAAGCACTTGGCTGAGCCCTATGATGGGCCCCCAGACTTTCTACTCAGCGACTCTCAATGGCCGACTCCGCTTTCTTCTGCACGCTGTCCCACGAGGGCGTTCTCGCCGTCCGCGGCCCTGACGCCAGCAAGTTTCTCCAGGGCCAACTGACCTGCAACCTCAACTACCTTAACGACACCACCGCCAGCCTCGGTGCCCGCTGCACACCCAAGGGGCGCATGCTGTCGAGTTTTCGCGTCCTGACAGACGGGGACGGCTACCTCCTGGCGATGGCCAGCGAGCTGCTCGAGTCGCAGTTAACCGAGCTGCAAAAATATGCCGTATTTTCCAAGTCCAAACTCGGCGATGAAAGCGCCCGCTGGGTGCGCTTCGGCCTGTGCGGTGCCGATGCGCTGCTGGCCGAACTGGGCCTGGAGCTGGGAGCGCAAGCCGAGCATGTTGCACGCGGCAATGACTCGATCGCCATCCGCCTGGCCGACGGCCGCGCCGAGCTCTGGGCTCCAGCCGACGCCGCAGAGTCCCTGCAAGCCCGACTCGCCGCGCACCTGCCACATGCACCGCTAAATAGCTGGCTGCTCGCCCAAGTGCGCGCCGGCATTGGCCAGGTGGTGGGTGCCACGCGAGAACTGTTTATCCCGCAGATGTTGAATTTGCAGGCCCTCGGCGGCGTCAGCTTCAAGAAAGGCTGCTACACCGGCCAGGAAATCGTCGCGCGCATGCAGTACCTGGGCAAACTCAAGCGTCGCCTGTATCGCTTAAGCCTGGACGCTAGCGAGCTACCGGCACCGGCCACCGAGCTATTCTCCCCGGTGCACCGCTCGGGCGTCGGCGAAGTGGTGCTAGCGGCTCACGCGGAAAATGGCATCGAACTGCTGGCCGTGCTACAGGAGGATGCAGTGAACGATGGTCGTATCCGACTCGGCTCTGAAGAAGGCCCTGCGCTCAGTTTGTTGGAATTGCCGTACACGCTGGACTCCAATCGCGAGATCCAGCGCTAACCCCCCCATTTAATCAGGCGGCTAGCTTTCCAAGCGCCGCCGCTCCCAGAGCCCCTTTCCCAAGAGAAACGCCCATGAGCAAGCTTGCCGACAAAGTCCAACAGGAACTGATCCAGGCCATCGACAACGACGAGCTGGTACTGCCGACCCTGCCGGAAGTGGCACTCAAGGTCCGCGAAGCAGCGGAAAACCCGGATATCGGCATTCCTGCGCTGAGCAAGGTGATTGGTAACGATGCGGCACTGACCGCGCGCATCATCAAGGTGGTGAACAGCCCGCTGCTGCGCACCAACAGGGAAATCACCGATTTGCAGATGGCCGTCAGCCGCCTGGGGATCAACTACACCTGCAACCTGGCCACCGGCCTGGCAATGGAGCAGATGTTCCAGGCCACCTCTGACGTGGTCGACCGCAAAATGCGCGAAGTGTGGAACAAAAGCACGGAAATCGCCGGTATCAGCCACGTGCTCTGCCGCCATTACACCCGCCTGATGCCCGATCAGGCGACTCTCGCCGGCCTGATCCATCAGATCGGTGTGCTGCCGATCCTGACCTACGCCGAAGAGCACGATGAACTGTTGTCGGACTCCATCAGCCTCAACCATGTCATCGAGCAGATTCACCCGATCCTCGGCGAAAAAATCCTGCGGGCCTGGGACTTTCCCGAACTGATTGCCATGCTGCCCAGCCAATACCTGGACTTCACCCGCAATTCGGCCAAGGTCGATTACGTCGATATCGTCCAGGTCGCCACGCTGCAAAGCTATCTGGGCAGCGAACACCCTTATACCCAGTTGGATTGGAGCAAAGTGCCCGCTTTCGCCAAGCTTGGTCTCGACCCGAGCGCCGACTTGCAGGCCGACGAAGACCTCTCCGCCGCCATGGAAGCAGCGATGGGCATGCTCCAGTAATACCCGCCAGGCAGGGTGAAAACGCAGCGCAGCAAATCCGCTGGAGTTTTCACCTGCTGCCCAAGGCGCATGCAGCAATCTGCCACTAGACTGAGCCGCAGCTCGGCAAAGGGAATTTCCGCATGCGATCTCTGCTTCTGTGCCTCAGCCTGCTGCTCAGCTCGTCGTTCAGCAACTCGCTGGCTGCCGACGAAGTACGCCTGACCAACGGTGAATGGCCCCCTTACCTCGGCCAGCACTTGCCGCATCAAGGCATAGCCTCACGCATCGTGGCGGAAGCCTTTGCCATAGAAGGTATTCAGGTGCAGTGGGACTTCTACCCCTGGGCCCGCGCCCTGATGATGGCCGAACGCGGGAAACGGGCCGGCACTGCAGTCTGGCTGCGCAACCCGGAGCGCGAACAAGCCTTTTTTATCAGCGAGCCGGTAGCCGATAGCCGTTACTACCTGTTCCATCGCAAGCAACTCAACTTCGACTGGCAGCGGGTCGAGGATCTGCGGAACTTGAAGATCGGCGGCACCAATGGCTATGACTATGGCCAGCCTTTCCAGCGAGCCGAAGCCGATGGGCGCTTGCACGTACGCCGCCTGACCAGTGACGAACTGGGCTTACGCTAGTTGCTGGCCGGGCGAATCGAGGTATTCCCGATAGATAAGGCAGTCGGCTTCGACATGCTCCAGCAGCACTTCAGTGCCGCCGAACGAACACAACTGAGCTTCCACCCCAGACCCTTGCGCAGCGACACCCTGCACCTGCTGCTGTCCCGCGCGGTGCCCGGCAACGCCGAGCTGATCGAGCGCTTCAACCACGGCCTGAGACAGTTGCGCGAAAGCGGCACAATCGCCCAATACCTACTGGAAGCGCAGCAGCCGCTGAGTCTAGCCCCCTGAACTGCGCGCCTCGGCTGGAAACTCCACTCGCACGCGCAAACCGCCCCGTACCGCGTCATGCAGGCTGATGGTGGCCAGATGCGCACGGCAAATTTCCCCGACTATCGCCAGCCCCAAGCCCGCACCAGCGCCCTGTGGATGGCGCCGATAGAAACGCTCGAAGACCCTTTCGCGCTCATCTAGCGGAATCCCAGGACCATCGTCCTCCACTTCCAGCACGCCAGGTTCCAGCACCCGCAAGATCACATTGCCGCCACTGGGAGTGTGCGCCAGGGCGTTATCTACCAGGTTGCAAAGCAACTCATTGAGCAGGGTCGGCTCGCCCCGCAGCCACACCGGCTGCTCGGCCTCGAGTGCCAGCGACACTCCGCGTGAATGGGCCAGCGGGGCCAGCGCTAGACCCAACTCGCGAGCCAGTTGACTCAGGTCGATAGGCTGCGCTCCGCCCTCGGCGATGGCCCGCGCCCCGCTCTCGATCCGCGCCAGCGACAGTAGCTGATTGGCCAGTTGGGTAAGGCGATCGGTGTTCTGCGCCGACTCTTCCAGAGTGCTACGCCAGACCTGCGGTTCCTGCGCTCGCAGGCCCAACTCAAGGCGTGCCTTGAGCGCCGCCAACGGTGTGCGCAACTCGTGGGAAGCCTCGGCGATAAAGTGCGCCTGCCGCTCGAATAAGCCACGCAGCCGGGCATTGAACTGATTGAGAGCGCCAACCAGTGGCTGCAACTCACGCGGAAGCGCAGCCTCCGGCAACGGCCGCAGATCGTCACTGGCGCGCTCCGCCAGTGCCTGGCGCAAGCTTTCCAGGGGGCGCAAGGCGGCGCTCACCGCCAACCAGACCAACAGCAAGGCACTGAACGACCACAGGCCCATACGCCACAAGGTACCGAACAGCAATTCACGGGCCATGCCCTCGCGCGCGCCCTGGGTTTCGGCCACGCGGATCTCGGCGATGCCATTGAGCTGCGGCTCACTGACCGGCTGCAATAGGCTGACCACCCGTACGCTCTGCTTGCGGTATTGGGCATCGTAAAAATGTGCCAGCGCCGGATAATCACTGGTGCGTGGCGTGCCGGGCGGAGCGGCTGGCAGATCCTCGTAACCAGAAACCAGCGCCCCGTTCAAATCCAGCACCTGATAGTAGATCCGCCCGGCGCTGTCATAGGCGAAGGTGTCCAGGGCGACATAAGGCACGTTGGCTCTCAGCTTGCCGTCGTCGGCGTACAAGCCTTCGGCAATCGCCCGCGCCGACGCCAGCAAGGTGCGGTCATAGGCCGTGTCCGCGACATGCCGGGCACTCCAATAGGCGCTCAAGCTGCTCAGCAACAGAATCAGCGCCAGCAACAATGCCAAGCGACGTAACAGTCGCCCGCGCAGGCTGCCCGACTCAGCCACCGATGGCCTCCAGCAGATAGCCCAAACCGCGGAACGTGACGATGTGCACGCTGCTGCCCTCAAGCTTCTTGCGCAGGCGATGGACGTAGATTTCGATAGCCTCGGCGCTGGCGTCTTCATCCAGGCCAAACACCTGGGCCGCCAGTTGCTCCTTGCTCATTACCCGCCCCGGCCGCGCGATCATGGCCTCCAGCACCGCCTGTTCCCGGGAGGTCAAACTGAGGCTTTCACCCTGCAAACTGAAGCGCCGGGTGCCCAGGTCGTAGACCAGATCGCCACAGCGCTGCTGTTGCTCGCCGCCGAGCACGCTGCGCCGCAACAACGCCTTGACTCGTGCCTCGAGCTCGCTCAACTCGAAGGGCTTGGCCAGGTAATCGTCGGCGCCAAGATTCAACCCATGCACGCGGTCTTTCACTTCGCCGCGGGCGGTCAGCATCAGCACCGGCAGGGTCTTACCGCGCCCACGCAGGCGCGCCAGCACCTGGAAGCCGTCCAGCCGCGGCAGGCCGATATCGAGGATCGCCAGGGCGTAGTCCTCGCTGGCCAGGGCCAGATCGGCGGCGACTCCGTCGTGGAGCACGTCCACCGTCCAACCGGCGCCCTTGAGCGCCTGGGCCACGCTGGCGGCCAGTTGGGGGTGGTCTTCGACCAGCAGAATTCGCACGCTGAGGCTCTCCACAGAGTTCTTCTTGTGTGCTGAGTGTAACGGCCGAAAGGTGCCTGTGAACCGCGGGAAAACTTTCTTTCCGGCTGAAAGCCTGGCGAAAGCTTGGCGCCCTAGGATCGGCTACAGGTGGCTCGATCCACCTACCAGAACGGCTCGCGCAGTGGTGCGCCGCCGTAATAAGAACAATATTGGAGACCACAGGATGCCCTTCGCATCGCATCAGGCCTTGCCGCCTGTTCATCTGCTTAGCCTAGCCGTCGGCGCGGCGCTGCTCGCCCCCGTCGCCCACGCCGGCTTTATCGACGACAGCTCGGCCAGCCTGACCACCAACAACATCTACCTGAACCGCGACTTCCGCGAAGGCAGCGGCCAGAACAAGCGCGAAGAATGGGGCCAGGGTTTCCTGCTCGACCTCCAGTCCGGCTACACCGACGGCACCCTCGGCTTCGGCCTCGACGCCCTGGGCATGCTCGGCGTCAAGCTGGACTCCGGCGGCGGCCGCACCGGTACCGACCTGCTGCCGGTGCAGGACGACGGCGGCACCCCGGACGAATTCAGCCGCCTGGGCCTGACCGCCAAGGTCAAGCTGTCTGCCACCGAACTGCGCTACGGCTCGCACATCCCCGAGCTGCCGGTGGTCAAGGCCAGCGACAGCCGCCTGCTGCCGCAGGTGTTCGAGGGTGGCCTGCTGACTTCCGCCGAGCTGGACGGCCTGACCTTCACCGGCGGGCGCCTGGACAAGGTCATCGACCGCGCCTCGACCAACTCCGAGGACCTGGTCCTCAACAGCAAGAACAAGCGCTTCGCCAGCGGCGTGACTGCCGATCACCTGGACCTGGCCGGCCTCGACTACCAGTTCGCCGAGGGCCTGACCGGCCGTTACTTCTTCGCCGAGCTGGACGATATCTACCGCCAGCACTTCTTCAACCTGCTGAGCAGCCACAAGCTGGGCGCCGGCACCCTGTCCGCCGACCTGCGCCTTATGCTCAGCGACGACAGCGGCGCGGCCAATGCCGGCAAGGTCGACAACCGCGCGCTGAACGGCATGCTCGGCTACGCCATCGGCGGCCACAAGCTCAGCCTGGCCTACCAGGACATGAGCGGCGACACCGGCTTTGCCTATATCGATGGCAGCGACCCCTATCTGGTCAACTTCGTGCAGATCAACGACTTCGCCAACGCCGACGAGCGCTCCTGGCAGGCCCGCTACGATTACAACTTCGCCAGCCTCGGCCTGCCCGGCCTGAGCTTCCTCACCCGCTACGTCAGCGGCGACGACGCGCGCATCGCCGGCAGCAGCGAGACCGGCGGCGAGTGGGAACGCAACATCGAACTCAAGTACGTGGTGCAGACGGGGCCGGCGAAGAACCTCTATGTGCGCCTGCGCAACGCCAGCTTCCGCTCCGACTTCGCCCGCGATGCGGACGAGAACCGTGTGATCGTCGGCTACAGCCTGCCGATCTGGTAATCCACAATAAGAGCCCAGAGGAACCGCCCATGAAAACTGCCTTTACCCGCATCGCCCTGGCCACCGCCTGCCTGGCCTTCGCCGGCCAGCTGCTGGCCGCCGAACCCAAGCGTCCCGAATGCATCGCCCCGGCTGCACCCGGCGGCGGTTTCGACCTGACCTGCAAGCTAGCGCAAAGCGGCCTGCTGGACTCCAAGCTGCTGAGCAAACCCATGCGCGTCACCTATATGCCAGGCGGCGTCGGTGCGGTGGCCTATAACGCCGTAGTCGCGCAACGTCCGACCGATGGCAACGCCATAGTCGCCTTCTCTTCCGGGTCGCTGCTCAACCTGGCGCAGGGCAAGTTCGGCCGTTTCGACGAGAACGCCGTGCGATGGCTGGCGGCAGTCGGCACCAGCTATGGCGCTATCGCGGTGCGCGCCGACTCGCCATACAAGACCCTCAAGGATCTGGTCAAAGCAATCCAGGAAAACCCGGACAAGGTGGTGATCGGCGCCAGCGGCACCGTCGGTAGCCAGGACTGGATGCAGACCGCACTGATCGCGCGCGCGGCCGGCATCGACCCGCGCAAGCTGCGCTATGTCGCCCTGGAAGGCGGCGGTGAAATCGCCACCGCCCTGCTCGGCGGGCATATCCAGGTCGGCAGTACCGACATCTCCGACTCCATGCCGCACGTCCTGAGCGGCGGCATGCGCCTGCTCGCGGTGCTCGCCGACGAGCGCCTGCCGGAAGCGGCGATGGCCAACATCCCGACCGCCAAGGAACAGGGCTACGACATCACCTGGCCGGTGGTACGCGGCTTCTACATGGGCCCGAAAGTCAGCGACGCCGAGTACAACTGGTGGAAGCAACAGTTCGACACCCTGCTGGCCAGCGAGGACTTCGCCAAGCTGCGCGACCAGCGCGAACTGTTCCCCTTCGCGATGTCCGGCCCGGAACTGGACGCCTTCGTGAAGAAGCAGGTCGCCGACTACAAGCTGCTGGCTAAGGAATTCGGCTTGATTCAATAACCGACCGCGCGCCGGCCATGCCCTCGCCTGTCGAGAGGGGCCCGGCCAGCGCGCTCCTCTGCCTATCCCCGCGAGGACTTCCCCCATGGTTTTCCAACGACTGTTCACCCTGAGCGGGCTCATCGCCTGCGCGGTGCTCGCCGTGTTCGCCTGGCAATACCAGGCGGCCTTCTCCTACGAACCGGTCGGCCCGCGCGCCTACCCCTTGTTGATCCTCGGCCTGAGCGCAATCGGCCTGATTTACCTGACCATTCGCCCGACACGCCTGAGCAAAGGGCACGACGACCACCCTCTGGACAACGCCACCCTGCGCAAGATCGGCCTGTGCACCCTCATGCTGCTGGCCTATGCCGCCCTGTTCGAGCCGCTCGGCCTGATCATCAGCAGCAGCCTGGTCGGTATCGGCCTGGCCCTGCTCTACGGCGCGCCCTGGAAACCTGCGGTGCTGGTCAGCCTGGGCCTGGCGATTGGTCTTTATCTGCTGTTCGACAAAGTGCTCGACGTACCGCTGCCGCTGGGTTTGCTCAGCGTGCTGGAGTGATGACATGGATACCTTAAGCTTGCTCGGCCAGGGGTTTGGCGTTGCCATGACCCCCTATAACCTGACGGCGGCCCTGATCGGCACCTTTATCGGCACCATAGTCGGCCTGCTACCCGGCCTGGGCCCGATCAACGGCGTAGCGCTGTTGATTCCCGTGGCTTTTGCCCTCGGCCTGCCACCGGAATCGGCGCTGATCCTGCTCGCCGCCGTCTACCTCGGCTGCGAGTACGGCGGACGCATCTCCTCGATTCTGCTGAACATCCCCGGCGAAGCCTCGACCCTGATGACCACGCTCGACGGCTATCCGATGGCCCGCCAGGGCCTGGCCGGGGTAGCGCTGTCGCTCTCGGCCTGGTGCTCCTTCGTCGGCGCGTTCATCGCCATCATCGGCATGGTCCTGTTCGCCCCGCTGCTGGCGCAATGGGCGATTGCCTTCGGCCCGGCGGAGTACTTCGTGCTGATGGTCTTCGCCATTGTCTGCCTGGGCGGCATGGCCGGCGATAAACCGGTGAAAACCCTGGTTGCGGCGCTGCTCGGGCTGTTCCTCGCGACTATCGGCATCGACGCCAACAGCGGCGTGTACCGTTTCACCGGCGACAACCTCCACCTGGCCGACGGCATTCAGTTCGTGGTCCTGGTACTGGGCCTGTTCTCGGTCAGCGAGATTCTCCTGATGCTGGAGAAAACCCACCACGGCCAACAGGCGATCAAAGCCAGCGGCCGCATGATGTTCAATTTCAAGGAAGTCGCCTTCACCTTCATGACCACGCTGCGTGGCGGCCTGATCGGCTTCGTCTTCGGCGTGCTGCCAGGCGCCGGCGCAACCGTCGGCAGTGCGGTCGCCTATATGAGCGAGAAGAACCTGATCGGCGCGAAAGGCAAGTTCGGCCAGGGCGACATGCGCGGCCTGGCCGCACCGGAATCCTCCATCGGTGCCTGCGCCTGCGGCAACCTGATCCCCATGCTGACCCTCGGCGTGCCGGGCTCCGGCACCACCGCGGTGATGCTGGGCGCGCTGTCGCTCTACAACATCACCCCCGGCCCGCTGCTGTTCCAGAACCAACCGGACATCGTCTGGGGTCTGATCGCTTCGCTGTTCATCGCCAACATCATGCTGTTGATCCTCAACGTGCCGATGATCCGCGTGTTCACCAGCATCCTCAGCGTGCCGAACTGGGCGTTGGTGCCGCTGATCGCGATCATCACCTCGATCGGCGTCTACGCCGTGCATGCGACAACCTTCGACCTGCTGCTGATGGTCGGCATCGGGATCTTCGGTTACGTACTGCGCAAGTTGGACTTCCCGCTCTCGGCGCTGCTGCTCGGCTTCGTGCTGGGCGGTTTGATGGAAGATAACCTGCGCCGCGCCCTGTCGATCTCCAACGGCAACCTGGGCATTCTCTGGACCAGCCCGATCAGCATCGGCTGCTGGGTGCTGGTAGGGATCATGCTGGTGTTGCCGATCGCCCGTATCCTGCGTAAGCGTGCGGCCCTGCGGCGCCAGCTGGCGAATGTCTGAAAGAACCTGGCCTGCCTGGTGGGCAACGCCGCTGGTCGGCCTGGCCGGCGGCTACCTGGCCAGCCTGGCCGGCTGGCCGCTGCCGTGGATGGTCGGCTCACTGCTGGCGGTGCTCCTGGTGCGCTGCAGCGGCTGGCTGCTGACCGAGGTGCCCGGCGGCCGTCCGACCGGGCAATGGCTGGTGGCCAGCGGCATCGGCCTGCACTTCACCGCGACGGTGCTGGAGCAGCTGCTCAGCCACTTCGCCATCATCCTGCTCGGCGCCTTCGGCACCCTGCTGCTGAGCCTGATCGGCATCGCCCTGCTGCGCCGTGGCGGGGTCGACCGGGCCACGGCCTTCTTCGCCAGCATGCCGGGCGGCGCCAGCGAGATGGTCAACCTGGCGCTGCGGCATGACGCCCAGCCGGCGCGGGTCGCCGCCGCCCATAGCCTGCGCCTGCTGTTGGTGGTGCTGATAGTGCCGGCGCTGTTTACCTGGAGCCTGCCGCCCGTGCCTGCCCCCAGCCCGGCACCGATGGACTGGGCCTGGCTCGCCCTGCTGCTGCCAGCCGGCGCGGCCTTGGCATTACTGTGGCGGAAACTGCGCCAGCCCAACCCCTGGATGCTCGGCCCGCTGACCGTCTGCGCCCTGGCCAGCGCCAGCCTGGATCTGCACCTGGGTCTGCCGCCGGGCGTTGGCCAGTTCGGCCAATGGCTGATCGGCTGCTCGCTAGGCTGCCACTTCGACCGGCCGTTCTTTCGCAACGCCCCAGGTTTTCTCGCCCGCGTGCTGCTCTTTACCCTGCTCGCCATGCTGGTTGCCGCCGGGCTGGCCGCGGGTCTCGGCTGGTTGGCAGGGCTGGATCGAACCTCGCTGATGCTGGGCATGATGCCCGGCGGCATCACCGAGCTGTGCCTGACCGCCGAGGCGCTGCAATTGTCGGTGGCGCTGGTCACCGCACTGCAAGTCTTGCGGCTGTTCCTGGTGATGTTTCTCGCCGAACCGCTGTTCCGCCTGTGGCAAAAAAACGCTAGGACGTAATTCCGCTTACTTCAGCAGGCGGCAACATTTCGCTCGTCGAAAAGGTGGCGAACCAGGCTGCGCCATGTCCAGCCTAAGGCTGTTCCGGCAAACGCCAGTCGATCGGCTCCAGGCCATGTTGAACGAGGAACTTATTGGTTCGGCCAAAGTGCCCGTTACCGATGAAACCGCGATGGGCGGACAACGGCGAAGGATGCGGCGAGCGCAGGATCAAGTGTTTGGTCGAGTCGATCAGGCTTTCCTTCTTCTGCGCATGGGCGCCCCAGAGCAGGAAAACCAGGCGCGACTGATGGGCACTGACCACTTCGATGACCCTATCGGTGAAGAGCTGCCACCCCTTGCTCGCATGGGAGCCGGCGAGCGCACGTTCGACGGTCAACGAGGTGTTGAGGAGCAACACGCCCTGCTCGGCCCAACTCTGCAGGCAGCCGTGCTGGGCCATCTCGATATTCTGGTCGCGCTTCAATTCCTTGTAGATATTCAACAAGGACGGCGGCGTTGCCACCCCCGGCTGCACCGAGAAGCACAAGCCATGGGCCTGACCGGGGCCGTGGTAAGGGTCTTGGCCGATGATCACCACCTTGACCCGATCCAATGGCGTCAGGTTGAGCGCGTTAAATATCAGTGGCCGTGGCGGATAAATCTCCTTGCCGGCGGCCGTCTCGGTGCGCAAAAACTCGCTCAGCTCACGCATGTAGGGCTTGTCGAACTCTTCGCGCAGGGCGTTCTTCCAACCTGCTTCGAGTTTGATACGGTCATCCGCGGCGTTCATCCATCCCCCAGCAGGCCTGCGCGCAGCACGGCCTGAATACACACAAAAACGGCAACCTAGAGAAGCGCTCCGAGCAAGTCAAGGCACGCGCTGATAGACCGCCATCACGCCGTTGGATGCTGCTTGCCCTAGCTCAGCCGGCGACCGAGACTGCGGCTGAACCCCAACCGGAGAGATGCCATGGAGAGCCTCACCGCGCTTACCCGCGAACGCTTGGAAGAAGCCCTGCAACACTCACCGTTTGCCCAGATGATCGGCTTCGAGCTGACCGAGTTCGCCCCCGGCCAGATCACGCTGGAGGTAGTGCCGCGGCGTGAACTGACCCAGCACCATGGCTTCGTCCACGGCGCGGTGGTGGGTTTCATGATCGACAGCGCCTGCGCCTGGGCTGCTGCTTCGGTGGTCGGCGATGTAGTGACCTCGGAGTACAAGGTCAACCTGCTGGCCCCGGCCATCGGCGAAAAACTGATCTGCCGTGGTTCCGTGATCAAGGCCGGCCAGCGCCAGGTGGTGACCCGTGCCGACGTGTTCGCCCTGCGCGAAGGTCAGGAAAAGATCGTCGCCACTGGCCTGGCAACCATCGCCAGGGTGTAGCTGCCAACAAGGGTATGCAGCGGACTCCTGGGGGCAGCTAATGCCGTCCTCTCCCCCGCGAATCTGTAAAAACCACAAGCAACTTCTACCCCCATCACCCCTGGTGTAGCGCCCGGTAGTGACTGGGCGCCATGCCGACGACCTTGCGAAATAGCCGCGAAAAGTAATACACGTCCTCATAGCCCAATTGCTCGGCAATCTGGCCGATACTCTGCTCGCCCTCATCCAGCAAGCGACAAGCGTGGGCCATTTTCAACCGGATAAAGTCCTGGATCGGCGCATAACCGGTCAGCGCGCGGTAAGTCTTGGCGAAGTGAAAACGCGACAGCTTGAATTGCTCCGCCAGTTGATCGAGGTTCAGCGCGCCGTGCAGATGGGCACGCATCACCGCCTGCACCGCATCCACATCCAGCACCCGGCCTGACTTCAAGGTCGCCCGCGCCGGCAACACCGCCAACGAGGTCAGCAACACCTGCAATTGGTGCGCCGCCAGAATGAAATGCGGCAGGCTCAGGCCCTGGCGGCGCAGCCCAAGCAAGGCATCGAACTCCGCCAGCAAGCGCGGTTGCACACCGATCCGCCAGACCGGCCCCTTACCCAGCGGGCGCAGGAATTCAGCCGCCAACTCACCCTCGAAATGCACCCAGTACAGCGTCCAAGGCCGGTTGGCGTCCGCACCGTAGGCATGCGCGCGGTCTTTCGGTAGCAAGATCAAATCACCGCCGCCGACCTCGAATCGTCCATCATCGGTTTCCAACCAACCCTGGCCAGCTCGGCAATAGAGCAGCAGATAATCCTCTGGCTGCGGGCGGCTCATGCGGTGCTCATAAGCCTCGGGATAAAACCCCAGCGCCAACGGGTAGCAACCCATCGCCAGCGGGTGGCGTGCCAGCGCCCGACGCAAACGCGGCGGCGTGATAAAGCGCACGCCGTTGGCCGGCAGCGGCCAATTAGAGGTTTCGACGTTACGGCTCAAGCGGTTTCATCCTTCGGCCTGGTTGGCCGAGCCATGCTTAATCCCAAGATCGTCCATCCATCGACCAAGATCGTCAATCCTCAGCACGCCCAACAGCCGCTATAAAGGCTGCAAACCCCATCCCGTGGAGAGTGCGATGAGCAAGGTAATTCCCCAGTTGATTGCAGGTGAGTGGACTGAGAGCCGTTCGCGCGAGCTGATCGAAGTAACCGACCCGGCGACTCAGGAAGTCCTGGCCCTCGCCCCCAAGGCCACCCACGAGGAAATCGAAGCCGCCATCGCCAGCGCCAAGGAGACCTTCTTCAGCTGGCGTGAAGTGCCGGTATCCGAGCGTGCGCGCCTGATGCTGCGCTATCAGCACCTGCTCAAGGAACACCACGACGAGCTGGCGGAAATCCTCGCCAAGGAAACCGGCAA
>JBOICE010000114.1:0-6801 GCA_050739815.1 Pseudomonas sp.
TTGTCGCTCTCTTCGAACGGCAGGGGTTCGTCCGGGTAGGTCGGCGTTAGCCAGGCCAGCTTATCGGTGCCGACTTTCTGTGCCAGCAGCAGGGAAGCGATTTCTTCCTGCAGGTTCACCGCCAGGCCGAAGTTCATCAGGCAGAACACCAGTACCGAGTCTTCCGGCTTCCAATAGGCCGGCTTGTAGCCGGACTCGGCCAGATCCATCGGTAGTTTGTCCTGATAACGGAACAGGTAGGCGTTGACCCCGCGGGCATAGACCTCGAAGAACTTTTTCATCCGCGGCGAAGCATTCTTGTAGAGCGCATCGGCGCTTTGCTTGAGGTTCACCGCGCGCATAAAGCGGTCGATCTCCAGCGCGCCGGGACCGACCATCTCGGCCAGGCGTCCTTCGGCCATCAGGCGCATGCCAACCATCTGGCTCAGACGGTCGCTGGCATGCACATAGCCGAGTGCGAACAGCGCGTCATGGAAGGTGGTGGTTTCGATCAGCGGCATGCCGAGGGCGTTGCGACGGATGGATACACTTTGCGCCAGGCCTTTCACCGGCTGGATGCCGGAGGTGGGCGGCAGGCTGTCGGCATAGTGGCGGTTCAGCCAATTCTGGCAACCGCTCAGGCTGACCAGGGCGGTTAGCGCTGCGGCGGCAGCGAAGCGGGGAAGGAAGCGCTGAAAGGCTGGCGAGGCCATGAAGTGAAGCTCCTGCGGGGGGATGGCATTGGGCAGGCGCTACGTTAGTGAGGCGTCCGCCACCGCGCAAGCGGCGACGGACGTGCTGTGCGGCTTTATGGCTGGATTATTTTTTGGCTGCGCCTGGATTGACCTGTTCCACCAGTGCGTATGCGCGCTGGGTAGCTGGGCGCGCCTGGATCGCCGCGAACCAGCGCTTGAGGTGGGGGAAGTCGTCGAGGTTCTGCTCTTGCCACTGATGAGGGACGATCCAGGGATAGATCGCCATATCGGCGATGCTGTAGTCGGCACCGGCGACGAACGCGCGATCAGCCAGGCGCTTATCCAGCACGCCATACAAACGGGCGGTTTCCTCCACGTAGCGCTTGATCGCGTAGGGGATTTTCTCTGGCGCGAAGCGGTTGAAGTGGTGGTTTTGCCCAGCCATCGGGCCCAGGCCGCCCATTTGCCAGAACAGCCACTGCAGACACTCCTGGCGGCCGCGCAGGTCGGTGGGGATGAATTTTCCGATCTTCTCCGCGAGATAGAGCAGGATTGCGCCCGACTCGAACAAGGCCAGCGGTTCGCGATCATCGGCTGGCGCTTGGTCGACGACGGCGGGAATCTTGTTGTTCGGTGAAATTTTCAGGTAGTCAGCCTGGAATTGCTCGTTCTTGCTGATGTTGATCGGGTGCAGGCGATAGGGCAGGCCCGCCTCTTCCAAAAACAGGCTGATTTTGTGGCCGTTAGGTGTGGTCCAGTAATACAAGTCGATCATCGAGGCATCTCCATACGGTTGGATCGCCGCAGCCAGGGCAATGTGCGTTCGCTGGCGCTAAGTTGCTTCAGTCAGGCACAGAAACCAGCAGGCCCGCATTCGGCGGGCCTGGAGGAAGAACGGACGGCGGCTCAGGCGCCGTGGCACTTCTTGAATTTTTTCGCGCTGCCGCAGGGGCAGGGATCATTCCGGCCCACGTCTTTCAGTGCATTGCGTACCGGCTCTTGATGGCCGTGGTTGCAGTCTGGGCCATGTACGTGGCCGTGATGATGATCGTGGTCGTGGTCGTGCTGGCAGTCAGGACCATGGACATGGGGTTCTTGGCTCATGAAGCATTACTCCGGAATAAAATCGCCGGGAATTATCTCGCCATTTCGCTTCAGGTGCACGCTGCGTCCGAACAGCAGGCCGGTTTTTACTTCGCCTTGTAAGCGGTAGCGAATGGGTTGGTCGGGGTGGTCCAGTAATTTGACAATGGGTTTCAGGTGGCGCCAGAGGTTGGTGCGCACCGGTACCTCGAACACTTGATGGCCATTGGCGGGTACGGTGAACCAGACGTCGGACTCGCCTTCGGCCAGCTTCAGGTCGTTCAAATACACGCTGTAGTCCAGGCCGCGCACAGGCAAGCTCACGGAGTTGGGGTTGTCGATGCGAAAGCGCAGGACAAACTGCTGCTCCAGCAATTTAGCTTTGATGACATCAACTTTGATGAGGCGGACATCCGGGTCCGTAAAATCACCTGTCAACCAGGTGGAACACCCGGCCAGGCCTGAAAACAGGCCAAAAAACATCAATAGGCTGATAATTTTTATCATTTGCGCCTGGCACCGCATTTCAATGCTCCGTTTGACGACCCAGTGTGTAATAAGCCACTGCTTGGCTGCAACTTGTTGTTTATGAGAAAAAACCTACGCCATACTGAGGGCTGACTCGGACAGGAGTGTGACCATGAGCCGCTACGAGATCGCCTTTTCCGGGCAACTGGTGCCAGGTGCCCAGTTGGAACTGGTCAAAGCCAACCTGACTAAGCTTTTCCAAGCGGATGCCCAGCGCATCGCCTTGTTGTTTTCCGGGCGCCGACTGGTGATCAAGAACAACCTGGATGCCGCCGCAGCCGAGAAGTATCGGGCGACGCTGGAACGTGCTGGTGCGTTGGTGGCTGTGCAACCCATGGATGTCGAGGTCGAAGAAGTCGAGTTGGCACCGCCGCCGGCTTACGAGGCGCCGCCAGCGGTTGCCGCTGCGACGTCCAGCGCCGAGGCTCATCCCCGCCTGGTTGTTGCGCCGCGCGATGAGTACATGGCGGCTTTCGTCGATGTAGACGCGCCGGATTTCGGCATTGCCCCGCTGGGTGTCGATCTGCAGGATGAAAAGTCTGAGCCAGTTGCGCCGACGGTCGATTTGTCGCAGTTCAGCCTGGCGCCGGCAGGCAGTGACATGGGCCAGGCCAAGGCTTTTCCTGCGGGCCCGCCGCCGGACATCTCGCATCTGAAGCTGCAATGAAATCAAAAAAGGCGCCCAAAAGGGCGCCTTTTCACTGTCTGCTAGATGCGTGCTGTCTTAGGGGCGGATTTCGATCAGGGTGCCATCCTTGACCAGGCTCCAGATTTCCCGCATGTCGCTGTTCTTCATGGCGATGCAGCCTTCGGTCCAATCCAGGGTATGGAAATACCACTCCGGGTATTCCTCATCCAGCGGCGTGCCGTGGATCATGATCATGCCGCCAGGCGGGACGCCCTCTTTGCGCGCGTTTGCCTGGTCGCGGATGTTGGGGTAGGAGATGTGCATGGCCAGGTTGTATTTGTCACTGTTCTTGCGCCAGTCGATCCAATAGAAACCTTCAGGGGTGCGGCGATCGCCTTCGCGTTGTTTGGCGCCTTGGGGTTGCTTGCCGAGAGACACGCGATAGGCTTTCAGCACTTCGCCGTGGCCCATCAGCAGCAGTTTGCGCTCGGATTTGACCACTAAAACCTTGTCCACGGCTTTGCCATCGAGGGTCGGCGCGGCATTGGCGTGAGATAAAGTGGCAAAAGATAAACACAGAACTGCTAACAACCAGCGCATCGGAGCTATATCCCAAGTCTTAAGAGCCGCCATGGCGGTCAGGTTTTATTATAGTGCGCGCGCAATGCCTCAATGGGTTCATTACGCACGGGGTAGGTCTGCGCTACCCGGTCGGCAAAGAAGCATTCTAAGGTACGGCCCACAGTCGGGAAAGCCAGCTCGGACCAAGGGATGTCACGTTCGTGGAACAATTTCACCTCCAGGCTTTCAGCGCCGACGGCAAAGTCCAGATCGGCCAGTGCGGCGCGAAAGAACACATAGACCTGACTAATATGCGGCAGATCGAACAGGGTATAGAGGCTTAGCTGCTGTACGCGGGCGCAGGCCTCTTCCAGCGTTTCCCGGGCGGCAGCCTGCGCCATGGTCTCGCCGTTCTCCATAAAACCGGCGGGGAGTGTCCAATAGCCGCGGCGCGGCTCAATCGCGCGGCGACAGAGCAGTACTTGCTCACCCCAGACCGGTACGCACCCGGCAACGATTCGCGGGTTCTGGTAATGGATGGTCTGGCAGTCTGTACAGACAAAGCGCGGGCGGTCATCGCCCTCCGGAATACGCTGCATCACGGGGCCGCCGCACTGGCTACAAAATTTCATGCCGGATCCTCTGTGTTTATCGCCCATCTTGGCGCGCGCGTGGCCTTGGCGGCAAGTTTCCGAGGGGCAGCGTCAAGCTGCTGAATGATACGCCCCGGTGGCGGAGGGCTTGGGCGAGCCGGTTCTTTCATGCCATGATGCCGGGCAGAACAAAAGACCGAGAATGCCCATGCTCGATGAGCTACTCCAACGTGTACGCAGCTATACGCCGCGCGCTCTGGAGACCGACCACAGCTTCCCTGAGGCGGCGGTGCTGATGCCAATTACCCGCAGCGACTCGCCGGAACTGGTTCTGACTTTACGGGCCAGCGGCCTGTCGACCCACGGTGGTGAAGTCGCTTTCCCCGGTGGGCGGCGTGATCCGGAAGACCTCGACCTGATCCACACCGCGCTGCGTGAAGCTCAGGAGGAGATAGGTCTGCCGGCGGGGCTGGTTGAAGTGATTGGTCCGCTCAGTAGCTTGGTGTCGCGGCACGGCATTCATGTCACGCCTTATGTCGGAGTCGTTCCCGATTACGTTGAATACCAGGCTAACGACGGCGAGATCGCCTCGGTCTTTACGGTGCCGCTGGCGTTCTTCCGCGACGATCCGCGGGAGATGACCCATCGCATCGACTACCTCGGTCGCAGTTGGTACGTGCCGAGTTATCGCTACGGTGAATATAAAATCTGGGGTTTGACCGCGATCATGGTGGTGGAGTTGATCAATGTGCTCTACGACGCCGGGATCTCTCTGCATCAACCTTCCGAATCCTTTATCAATCTGGGCTGAATGGTCGCAGTTTCGAGGACAGCAGCATGAAATATCGCCTGGGACAGTCGCGTGTCGACGTGCATCCGGACAGTTGGGTTGCGCCGAATGCAACCTTGGTCGGCAAGGTCAAGCTGGAGCCGGGGGCCAGCGTCTGGTTCAACGCGGTGCTGCGTGGCGATAACGAACTGATTCATATCGGCGAGAACAGCAACGTGCAGGATGGGACGGTGATGCACACCGACATGGGCTATCCACTGTCCATTGGCAGGGGTGTGACCATCGGTCATAACGCCATGTTGCATGGCTGCTCGGTCGGCGAATACAGCCTGATCGGGATCAACGCGGTGGTGCTCAACGGCGCGAAGATCGGCAAGTACTGCATCATTGGTGCTAACACCTTGATTGGCGAAGGCAAGGAAATACCGGACGGCTCTTTGGTCATGGGCTCGCCGGGGAAGGTGGTGCGCGAGCTGACCGAGGCGCAGAAGAAAATGCTCGAGGCCAGCGCCGCGCATTACGTACATAACGCCCAGCGCTACGCCCGTGACCTGGTTGAGCAGGACACTTGATGGACGTTGAGCGCCCAGTGGCCTCGCCCTGCGTGAGTGTCTGTGCACTGGACGATGCGGATGTCTGTATTGGCTGCCAGCGCAATGTGGATGAAATCACCCGCTGGAACCGTATGGATAACCGCGAGCGGCGCCAGGTGCTGAGCCTCTGCCTGGAGCGCGCACGTGCCAATGGCCAGTTGATGCGTGAGCCGACAAAGTCTCTTTGATTGCCGAACTACTTCTTTTCTAAGGATGCTCCCATGCCCCGTATCGGAACCCCTTTGTCGCCGAGTGCGACGCGCGTCTTGCTTTGCGGCTCTGGTGAGTTGGGCAAGGAGGTCGTGATCGAACTGCAGCGGTTGGGCGTTGAGGTGATTGCTGTCGATCGCTATGCCAACGCGCCGGCCATGCAGGTGGCGCACCGCAGCCATGTCATCGACATGCTCGATGGGGCGGCCCTGCGTGCGGTGATCGAGTTGGAGCAGCCGCACTACATCGTTCCAGAGATCGAAGCCATTGCTACTGCTACCCTGGCCGAGCTGGAGGCCGAAGGCTTCACAGTGATTCCAACGGCGCGTGCGGCGCAATTGACCATGAATCGTGAAGGTATTCGCCGGTTGGCTGCGGAAGAGCTGGGCTTGCCGACTTCGCCTTACCGCTTTGCCGACTCTTTCGAAGAGTGTCGGGCGGCAGTCGAGGTGCTGGGCTTTCCGTGCTTGATCAAGCCGATCATGAGCTCCTCGGGCAAGGGGCAGTCGGTGTTGAAGAGCCTGGATGATCTGCAAGTCGCTTGGGATTACGCCCAGGCTGGTGGCCGTGCGGGCAAGGGGCGGGTAATCGTTGAGGGTTTTATCGACTTCGACTACGAGATTGCCTTGCTCACCGTGCGGCACGTTGGTGGTACCACCTTCTGCCAGCCGGTTGGCCATCGTCAGGTCAAAGGTGATTATCAGGAGTCCTGGCAGCCGCAGGTGATGAGCCCGCAGGCGCGTGCCGAAGCTGAGCGGATTGCTCTAGCCGTCACCGACTCGCTAGGTGGGCGAGGCGTGTTCGGTGTCGAACTGTTCGTTAAAGGTGATCAGGTGTGGTTTTGCGAAATTTCCCCACGCCCGCACGATACCGGGCTGGTGACACTGATTTCCCAGGACTTGTCCGAATTTGCTCTGCATGCCCGGGCGATATTGGGCTTGCCGATTCCGGCGATTCGTCAGCTGGGTCCCTCGGCGTCTGCGGTGGTTTTAGTCGAAGGTAAATCGACGCAAACCAGTTTCGCCAACCTGGGTGCCGCCCTGAGCGAGCCTGATACCGCGCTGCGACTGTTCGGTAAGCCTGAGGTTAGCGGCCAGCGCCGCATGGGGGTGGCTCTGGCGCGTGACGAGTCGATCGAGGC
>JBOICE010000115.1:0-6294 GCA_050739815.1 Pseudomonas sp.
TAAATAAATGAACTAAGGATGGTCTGAAGTAGCCATGTATTTCTGGCTGACTTCAGCCCCGCCGATTTTGAAAGCGGCGAATTGATCAAAGACGATCAGCTCATCCGCTCATTTCTGTGTTTTTAGCCGCCGCGAGTACCACGTGGCGGCCATTTCCCACATTACAGGCGCACCTCTCCTGCATTCGCCAGTAAATGTCTGCGCGCCATCCACAGGTTCGACAGCGCGAACAGTGTCACCAGTTGTGCCGTGTTCTTCGCCAGGCCACGGAAGCGCGTCTTCACATAACCGAACTGGCGCTTGATCACCCGAAACGGATGTTCGACCTTAGCGCGCACCTGCGCCTTAGCCTTCTCGATCTTGCGCTTGGCTTTGTACAGGGCGCTGCCTTTACTCAGCTTCTTGTAAGTACTGCGGCGGGCCGCGATCTGCCAGATCACTTCACGGCCATCATGCTCGGTACGTTTCTCGACGCCGGTATAACCGGCATCGGCGCAGACCACGTTTTCCTCGCCATGCAGCAGCTTGTCGACCTGAGTAACATCCGCCACGTTAGCCGCCGTACCCACCACGCTGTGCACCAAGCCCGACTCGTCATCCACGCCGATGTGGGCCTTCATGCCGAAGTAATACTGGTTGCCCTTCTTGGTCTGATGCATCTCCGGATCGCGCTTACCGTTCTTATTCTTGGTCGAGCTTGGCGCATTGATCAGCGTGGCATCGACGATGGTGCCTTGGCGCAGCGACAGACCTCGATCACCCAGATAACCGTTGATCACGGCCAGGATTCCGGCGGCTAGTTCGTGCTTTTCCAGCAAACGACGGAAGTTGAGGATGGTGGTTTCATCGGGAATGCGCTCCAGGCTCAGCCCAGCAAACTGGCGCAGGATGGTCGTCTCGTACAGCGCTTCCTCCATCGCCGGGTCGCTGTAGCCGAACCAGTTCTGCATCAGATGAACACGCAGCATCGCCATCAACGGGTACGCCGGACGACCACCTTCGCCCTTCGGGTAATGCGGATCGACCAGGGCAATCAAGCCCTTCCACGGCACCACTTGATCCATCTCGATCAGGAACAACTCTTTGCGGGTCTGCTTACGCTTGCCGGCGTACTCGGCATCGGCGAAGGTCATTTGCTTCATCGGAAAACTCGGCGGGTGGAATCCGGGTATTTTGCCAAAATCAGGAAGTCTTCTTCAGGATTTCCTTAACGTAAAACTCATTGTCGGCATCATGGCTGGCCTGGCTCTTATTGGCGTGTTCTTTGGCGCCTGGTACACCGTGGATGAAACCGAGAGAGGGGTACTGCTTCGCAATGGCGCTCTCGTTGGTGTGATTGAACCTGGACTGTCATTCAAAACTCCTTTCATTGAAACAGTGAAATTCATTTCCGTGCAAAGCCAGGCAACGTCATACCAAGGGCTCCAGGCCTACAGCAAGGATCAGCAGACCGCCACGCTGAATGTCTCGGTTTCGTGGCATGTGGTGCCCGGTGAAGTCGCCAGGGTTTACACCCAATACCAGGACTTGGACGGCCTCGTTTCCAGATTAATCAGCCGCCAGGTTCCGACGCAGGTTGAGAATGTCTTCGGGCAATACAACGCAGTCACTGCAGTACAGCAGCGCGGGAAGTTTGTGGCGGATGTAACTAAGGCGATCAAGGACTCCATCACAGGCCCTGTTGTTATTGATGGCGTGCAAGTTGAAAACATCGACTTTAGCGACGACTACGAACGCTCTATTGCGCTGCGCATGAAAGCAGAGGTTGAGGTGAAGACGCGCGAGCAGATGCTGGCTACCGAACAGGTTCAAGCACAGATCCGCGTTACCCAGGCACAGGCTGAAGCCGATTCGAAAGTGGCCCAGGCAAAAGCTGATGCCGAGGCAACCCGCCTGCGCGGTGATGCGGAGGCAGATGCGATCAAGGCGCGAGCCCAAGCGCTGGCGAGTAACCAGAACCTGGTGGAGCTGACTAAAGCCGAACGCTGGAATGGCGTATTGCCGACCACTGTTCTCCCGAACGGCGCATTGCCATTCATTGACGCAGGCCAATAACCCCGCCACCTGGCAACTTGTGAGCCGCCCCTGTTCGGCATTCCAACCTGGGCTGAGGACAGCTCGGCCCAGAGCATGAGGCCGAGCATGCTTGCGCGAACGATGCAGGACTTACTGAAGGCCACGGCCACTCTCCTGTTCGTCGATGCGAAGAGCGGCACGCCGAGACAGGGCATAGCTTGCAAGCGCGATGGCCAAGGCGGTGACGATCAGAACCGCGGCGACAGCGAAAGTGGAGCGCATGCCTGCCGCAACAGCCTCAGGCTGCGCAGTCATGATGTTGCTCGTTGCTGATCCGTCTTCGTCCCCGGGCGATCAACAGGGAGGAATCGATGCGCGAGCACCAGAGCCAGGATGCCCAGCGGTGCATCGATAAGGAAAATCGCCGGCCAACCGATCTCGGCTATCAGTACGCCACCGAGCGATGGACCGAGCGCGGTACCAAGCGCGGACATGGTTCCGAGCACCCCCATGGCGCTACCGGTCTTTTCTTTTGGAATCGTCTCACCGACAAACGCCATGCTGAGGGCCATCATGATGGCCGCGCCTAGGCCCTGCACCGCTCGGGCGGCAATCAGCAGCCAGAGCGTGGGCGCGATGGCGCACATGACCGACGCTACTGTGAACAGGAAGATGCCGGCGGTTAGCAGCCGTCGGCGGCCAATCAGGTCACCGAGTCGTCCGACGCTGACGATCAAGGTGGTGATGGCAAGGAGATAGGCGAGGACGACCCACTGGACTTCCTGGAAGGAGGCACCGAACGCCTGCGCCAACGTTGGCAAACCAACATTGGCGATGCTGGTGCCGAGCGAGGACAACAGCATGGACAACGAAAGGCTGGCAAGTGCCCCACGCACCGAAGATGTCCGTCCCGCACGTCCGGCCACTACTTTATCGATACGAGCCATCACGGACGCTTACCTCGTACCAGACAATCGAGCGCGATTCGGGTGCCGTCTGCGGTCTCCACTGCTCGCTCGACGCGGCTGGCCTTTTCGATCGTGAGTTCTCCACCCAAAGCAGCGACTACCTCCTCTGCGGTGTAGAGCATCGCAGGGTGCCGCGGGCCGCCATAGCCGTGCGCCAGGTTCGCCAAATCGTGAGCAACGAGCAGGAACGTACCGCCCGACGCCACAGCTCTCGCTGCCCTTGCAATGATGGGGGCGAGATCGGCCTGGGGAATCTGGAGGTAGATCAGCGTGACCAGATCGAAGCGATGCACCTCTGGCTGATAGCTGCGCAGGTCGGCCCCACGAAAATCGATCTTGTCCGAAACCTTCCGGGCGGCAGCCAAGCGCTTGCCTTTCTCCATGGCCACGTCGGAAAAATCCACCGCGTTCACGGCCCAGCCTTGCTCCGCGAGCCACACCGCGTTGCGCCCTTCACCAGCAGCGAGATCCAGGGCGCTGCCAGGCGCCAGACTTGCGGCCTCTGCCACCAGGAAGAGGTTCGCATCGACCGTCC
The DNA here is from genome assembly GCA_050739815.1 of Pseudomonas sp. Lineage (GTDB taxonomy): Bacteria > Pseudomonadota > Gammaproteobacteria > Pseudomonadales > Pseudomonadaceae > Aquipseudomonas. The sequence continues at coordinate 3,520 of JBOICE010000115.1, forward strand.
AGATGAAGCCCTGCGCTGCGTAGCGCTGGTTCCAGTCTTCGCGTTCCATGGGCCGCAGAGTCGTGCCGGTGCCGGCGGAGCAAGCTAGCTCCGCACGTCCGGCAACAGCCTCATCGGCTCCAGCAGCAATCGGTTTCGATATGAACTTCATTTTCTGGCGACTCCCGAAATGTGGTTGTCGGGAGCCTAATCCCCTGCCTAACATGGCGTAAGGCGCATCATTTGCACTTTATTCGCGCATAAAACGCCATGTATCAGACTGGCTGTGCGAGGGTTAATCCGTGTCGATGCCTGATTTCAACTTGCTGATCACCCTGGATGTGCTGCTCGCGGAGGGCAGTGTTGCGCGCGCGGCTCAGCGATTGCGGCTGAGCCCGTCGGCAATGAGCCGGGCACTGGCGCGATTGCGTGAGACGACGGGCGACCCGCTGTTGGTCAGGGCCGGACGCGGTCTGGTGCCCACGCCTCGAGCGCTCGAACTTCGCGAGCGAGTCGGTTTGCTGGTGCAGGACGCAGAAGCAGTCCTACGCCCGGCTGAGAAGCTGAACCTCGAACAGCTGGTTCGAACCTTCACCCTGCGCACCAGCGATGGCTTCGTGGAGAACTTCGGCCCCGGTCTCGTCGCTCGCATCAGCGAGGAGGCACCTGGCGTGCGGCTGCACTTCGTGCAGAAAACAAGCAAGGACAGCGCGCCACTTCGCGAGGGAAGCGTCGATTTGGAAACTGGCGTTGTAGGGGAGACGACCAGCCCGGAGGTGCGCACCCGGGCATTGTTTCGGGACCGTTTCATTGGTGTGGTGCGCATGGGGCACCCGCTTAGTCAGGGCGAGATAACACCCGCACGTTATGCGTCTGGCATGCACGTCCTTGTCTCGCGGCGTGGATACCACAAAGGGCCGATGGATGAAGCCTTGAAACCCTTTGGACTGGAACGGGAGATCGTCACCATCGTCGGCGGTTTTTCCGCCGCGCTGGCTCTGGCCAGGGCCTCAGAGCTGATCGCCACGGTGCCCGAGCGACATACCGGCAACCTGCGTGCCGGCCTGTATAGCTTTCCCCTGCCGGTCTCGCCGCCGGAGATCACGGTATCCATGCTGTGGCACCCGCGGATGGATGCCGATCCGGCGCATCGCTGGCTGCGCGGATGCGTTCGAGACGTTTGCACGGAGTAACGCCGCGCTTCCTCGACATGCGGACAAGTTGCCGAAGGCTGAAGTGATCTAGCGAAAGTGAACCCGCCATGTCGTTGGCGCGTTGATACTCGGACTTCCTCAATTACCGTTCGTATCGCCTTGGATAGCACGGAACATCATCGGCAGATCGTGGCGGGGCTCAACGGCGAAACCTGAAACACAGGGTCACCAATGGATTCGCAGTGCGCGAAAGCCCGCAAACGGTCGCTTACCGCCAACCGCGAATGGCCGAGATCGGCCAGAAGCGTGGACTACCTCCGGTCGTTGGGATGAGTCTACGAAACTAGGGGCGATTCAGGGTGGGTCAGAACCACTGGAATAAAGTGTCAGGACCACCAGTGCCCACAACCTGGGAGCTGCGCCGGGTAATGGCGCGAGTGCCGTCCTGCATGTGCCGCTCAACCTCGTCACACACCTGCCCCCCTTGCGTACTGGTTGTTGCCGCGCATTTGGCCGCAATGGTCGATCACCACGATCTGGTGCCGCATTCCTTGGAGCGGCGAAGCTCTCATTCTTTGGTATGACTTTTAGAATCACTACTTCGCCTGTTACTCGCGACTGGGGTGATTGAATAGTTTTGGCCTCCTTGCAATGCCCATCAGGTAGAGGCCAATGAAAACAACAATAATGCGTAAGTCCTTCTGTCCCCACATGTTGGCGATCGCAGTAGCGTCGAGCATCGCGGTGCCGGCCGGCGCGGTGAGCTTCAATGTCGGTGAAATCGAAGGTCAGTTCGACTCCTCGCTGTCCGTGGGGGCCAGCTGGGCTACGCGGGGGGGCGATCCGGATCTGATTGGGGTGAACAATGGTGGTCAGGGGCTGTCGCAGACTTCCGACGATTCCCACCTGAACTTCAAGAAGGGCGAGACCTTCTCGAAAATCTTCAAGGGCATCCACGACCTCGAGCTGAAGTACGGCGATACCGGTGTGTTCGTGCGCGGCAAGTACTGGTATGACTTCGAGTTGAAGGACGAGAGCCGTCTGTTCAAGGACATCGACGATCACAATCGCAAAGAAGGCGCCCAGTCTTCCGGCGCGCAGCTTCTCGATGCCTTCGTCTATCACAACTATCAAATAGCCGATCAGCCAGGCTCGGTGCGTTTGGGCAAACAAGTCGTCAGCTGGGGCGAGAGCACCTTTATTCAGAACGGTATCAACGCCATCAACCCGATCGATGTGTCGGCGTTCCGTCGTCCCGGTGCCGAGATCAAGGAAGGCCTGATCCCGGTCAATATGTTCTTCGTGCAGCAAAGCCTGGCTGAAAATCTCTCGGCCGAAGCCTTCTACCAGTTGGAGTGGGATCAGACCGTCACCGATAACTGCGGCACCTTCTTCGCTCAGCCGGATGTGATCGCCGATGGCTGCGATAACAACCTGCGCGTTCTGACCAATAATCCGGCCGCGGGTGCCCGCATTAACGCAGCATTACCGGGTACGGCACGTGATATCGACCAAAACGCCGAAGGTGTTCTGGTGCGTCGCGGTGCCGATCGTGACGCGCGCGATAGCGGGCAGTACGGTGCCGCCTTGCGTTATTTCGAGGATGCGCTGGATACCGAGTTCGGTCTTTATTACATGAACC
>JBOICE010000116.1:0-3368 GCA_050739815.1 Pseudomonas sp.
AATATCGGCCTGCTGCTAGTGCTGCCGGCCAGCATCATCCGCCTGGCTTTGGATAAGACCTTGAGTGCGGCGTTAAGCCCGGATGAGGTGGGGCAGGTGATCAAGGCGATGGGCTGGCGCTACCTGATCCTCTGTGCCTTCCTGTTCATTCTCTGGCAGTCGCCGAGCTGGGTGACCTATATGCTTTCCCAGGGTTTGCCACGCGTGGTGTTGGTGCCGGTAGCGGCCTTCCTCTTCGGTTATTTCGGCGTGGTGATGTGCGCCATCATGGGCTATGCGGTGTTCCAGTATCAGGGCGCCCTCGGCTATGCAATTGCAGAGGAGGACAGCCAGACAGGCTTCCCTGCCGCGGAATATTTGCGTCGCCGCGCGCTGGCCGAGGCCGAGATTCGTCTGAAAGAAGGGCAGAGTGGTCAGGCTCTGGAGACACTGACCGCCGCACTGGAGCGCGATCCAGACGATCTCAAGTTGAACGAGCGATTCCATCAGTTGTTGTACGGCCTGAATGCCCGTGAACGCTGCCTGCGTCACCTGGCGCACTACTTGCCATTGGCTGTGCGAATGAACCCGGCGCAGGCAGCTACTGCATTACTCAATGCGCGCCAGCTTAAGGCAGACTTCATGCCCGAGGATGCGCTGGTTTGCGAGCGTTTGGCCGGGGCGCTGCTGGATCGACATAAGACCCGCGAAGGCCTGAGTCTGCTGCGCAATCTGCATCAGCGCTTCCCCGATTACCCGCATATCCCACGGGCTTACCTGCTGGCGGCACGCGGCTTTGCCGAGGACCTTGGGCAACTGGAGTCGGCGCAGAAGTTGCTGGCGTTCGTGCGCATGCGTTACCCGCACTCACCGCTGCTGAGTGACGTAGCGGCACTCGAGGCAACAGTCGCCCGGCTGGCGGCCAAAACCTGAGTCGGCAGCCGGTCACGACACAGGGTTGGAACGGGCCTGCGGCATTCAGCGGGCTAGGTGCTGCCGATACAGGCTCAGTTGCCGGGTTTGTTCGGCTTGCGGGTAAGCACCGTGGAGAAAGCGGCTCAGTTCGGCAACGCCCTGCAGATCGCCGCGTTGGCCCAGCAGCTTGGCCAGTTGCAGGCTCAGCGCCGGCAGTTGCGGCGGGTGGGTTTTGCCCTGGCTCAGCTTACGCCAGGCGGCCAGGGCGCGCGGACCCTCGGCTGCACGCAGCAGGCGTTGCAGCAGGTGTAGCTGCACGGCGGGGTGTCGCAGCAGCCGTTGCTGTGGGTCGTTGCTGTCGTCCGCCAGGCGCAGTAGCAATGGCAGGCCGTCCGGCTGTTCCGGCAGCAGGAAGAATTGCTTGAGCAGGGCGCTCAGCAGGGTGTTGTCCTGGCGACTCTTCGCCACCGGGTAGAGGCGCTCCAGCAGCAACAGGCGCCCAGGGTAGCGGTTCAGCAAATCCAGCCCGCGAGGCGCGGCCTGATCGAGGGCAAAGCGTCCGATCAGTTGATCCAGCGCGGCCAACTCGCGTTTGAACGGCGCATCGGGGTCTTCCTTGTGCAGATAGGCTTCATCGACTTTCAGCTTGCCGCCCAAGCGTGGGATCCAGACGGCGAGAAAGCCTGCGCCCATGCCGCCGAGGTGGGCGTAATAGTTCACCTGGTCGTCGGCCAGTAGCAGGCCATACAGCTCCTTACCCATCCATATCGGCATAATCCACAGGGCCGGAGCGCGGAAGTAGCCGAACAGCGGGCCCAGCCAGTAGAAGAAGTTGATTCGCCGTAGCCCATAGATGCCTAGGTACATGCCCATCAACCCGGAGATTGCCCCCGAGGCGCCAATCCCGGTGACCCAGACAGGGTCCATGATCCACCACAGCAGGTGCGAGGCCACACCGCTGAGCAGATACAACCCCAGGTAGAGCCAACGGCCCAGGGCGATTTCCAGGGCGAAGCCGAAGATGAACAGAAACAGCATGTTGCCGGCCAGATGGCTGAAGTCGGCATGCAGAAACATCGCGCCGAACAGGCCTTGGAGGCTGAATTTGGCCGGGATGAAACCGAAGCGCATGTTGCTGAGTTGGTCGCGAGCAGCTTCAGTTTTTTGCCGTGCGGCCTGCCAAGCTGGATCGGTTAGGTAGGCGGGATTGTGATGCAGGCCGTTTTCAAACTGCAGATCGCCTAGGACCAGCTCGGCGAGTTTCGGCCTACGCATGGCAGCGAGCGCTTTTTGCTGGTCGGTATCGAGTTGATGGCGGGCACTGAACGCTTCGAGAAACAAGCTGCGCTCACGGTTGAGCAGGCCGCCGTCGAGATAGGTTTTCACCGCCGTGGCTTCGCGCTCGCTATCACCGCTCTGGTAGCCGAAGTAAATCAGCACATTGAGCAGAATCAGCAGCAGGGTAATGACCGGTGGCCTTTTCCAGTCCAGCGGGTGTTCGGCAGGGATAATCAGCATCTACAACCTTCCTTGGCGGCGGTGCGGTTCAATTGCCGCGCGTGCTCTCGATGCTCTTCAGGCGGCCGCCTTCGAATCTGAGGAAGTACAGCATGCCGCCACTTCGAGGTCCGTAGACCCACTCTTGCACCTCGACTTCCTCGCGGCGGTTACCGGTGCGGGTCTGGGAATAACCGATGAAGTCGCGGCTGGTGGGTTCGCCGCACTTGCTCAGGACTTCACTGGTGCGGTCGCCTTCGCTGGCGATGCCCTTCTCGCAGCGCAGCGAGGCGAAGCTTTCGCCTGCCAGCAGGAACAGTGGCAGGCAGAGCAGTGCGAGAGAGGTGTTCATCGAAGTGGGCATCCTGTCCTAGGGGTGAGGAAGGCAGCCTAGCATCGGCTGCTCATGTCTGTCAGTTGCCGCGTTTGCTCTCGATCCTGACCAGTCGGCTGCCTTCGAAACGCAGGTAGTAATACATGCCGTTGCGCGGCCCGTAGGCCCATTCCTCGACCTGCACTTCGTTGCGCTCGCCGTAGAAGCCGACGATCACACGGTAGCCGAGGAAGTCGCGATTGAGGGGAGCGCCGCATTTGCTCTGCACCTCGCTGGTGTGATCATCGAGGCTGATCAGTTGGCTGCCACAGCGCAGAGTCGATGCGGCAGCGATGGGCCCGTTCAAGAGGAGAAGCGACAGGCCAAACAAGGCGGGGGCTTTCACGGAGTGATCCTAAATGCACAGGGTGGGATCAGCCTACACCCGCGCTTGAGGGCTGTCAGTCGGGCTGGATTGCGCTAGGCTTCAGGCGATTGCCTATAAGGGGCGGCGCTTGTCTGGGCTGTTACGCGGCCCTGGCGGCCACTCTTCGATGTTGAAGGTTCGTGTTGCTCATCGTCGAGCTAGCCACTCAATCCGCACAGCGCAGGCTTTCGTCCCGAGCCGTGCAGATCAGAGGCATCCGCGGCTGCGAACTTATTC